>DATIXX010000033.1 GCA_035518095.1 Burkholderiales bacterium
AACCCCCACGTGGCCATAATGAGTCCGTGTTTCGGTGTGGCCTGCAACCCGTAACGTTCCCTCAGTACCTCAATATTCGTGGACGCCATTTGCCACCTCGCGTTTGTGTAGCCGCCATATCGGCAGGGCTAAAGTTCCAGGCACCAATCAGACCATGCAAACGCTCGCGGTCTACTGCACCAGAATGCGGTCTTTCTCTCTGCCCGGGGTTTAGTTTTGTTGAATGCCATCTACTTTTTTGGAAAATTATAGCGAGAACGGTGAACGGCGTTTTGATCTAAATCAAACGCGAGGTAATTCTGCAGCCCTGAACTATAAGAAGAATGCGTCGCAATTGACCGAAAGCTTCCCGCCAGTTCTAGGTTTTCGATTGTATTTCAGCTGGCACGCAATGTTTGCGTTGGCAATGTCAATTGGATTTCGGCTTTTTTTTGGCGTTGACTCGGCATGATTGCGCTGGAATTACATAGGGATCTTGAATACGAGGAGCAATTTTATCAAGGGCAGGTCCCTTCTGAATCTCGTATGCTCGCTAATGAGCGCCGTGATTTGAGTGGGGATGGAAAATTCAAGATTCAGGGCTTGACCATGATCGCGCGCTATTGCGTGCCCATGGCTTTTTGTTCAGCTTCACAGGGCATGCAACGCGCCTCATAGACCCACTCGCCATTTTTTTCGACGATCTTGGGAAACCCGGCAGTCACTCTCACCGAAGGGCAGTCAGGCCATTTTGATTTGAATGCCCTGACAATCATTGAATCCGGTGGAATAAACCGATCAATAAAAGTATCCCCGGCGGTTTGCTGAATCAGAGAAACCGCAAGGATATCGACGCCACCAATCGGGATATCTGAATAATTACTTGGGCATGCATTGTGGATTGCTTTCAGTGAAGGCGTTACTGCATATTTGGGGTTTCCCGAAAATACGAAACCTGCATCAAACAAGGCTTTTTTCGCGACGTACGTGCAACGCGCCCAGGCTTTTGCTTCATTACTATTGATTGGCGGATGCCTTGAGTGTTGCGATGCCCAGCAACTATTAAACCATTGCTGACCAGTTTGATAGGGAATTCCGGACTGCAGGAACCACACTACAATGCCGGCGATTATAACGGGTGTCGTCCAGCCTAAATATTTCATCATCTGTACCCATCAATCGAGTCTACTGAATTTAAAGCGACAAGCTGGTATCGATATAATTGCGATCGAAACAAGCCATAGGTCTGGAGGCTTGAATGCTTGATGAGCAACAAAGTGCCTAACGCAATTATGGGAAGTCGAGTATTCAGAACTTGAAGCTAATGATATTTATAGCGTGCTATTTGACCAAGACTACAGGCACTTTGGCAAGGTGGATCACTTTGGTGGCGGTGGAACCCAGGAGCATATTGCCCACGCCGCCCATGCCTCGAGTGCCCATGATTATTAGCACACAGCGCTTGGCGCGGCATTGTTTGACAATTGTCGGCGCAATCGGCCCCGCGAGCACGTTGGCCTGATACCGAACCCCGGCCTTATCCAGCATACGCCTGCTCGCAGCGAGTGCACGATCCGCTTGTTCGTGGTAGTAGCGCACAACCATCTTGCGGCTTACAAAAGGTCCGAAATTCACATTCGGAACGGGGTAGTAAACGTTTATTAATACCACTTCGGGCTGGCGCTTATAGAGCGCAATTTGCTTGATCAGCGCACTCGTAGCTCTTCTGGAATGCGCGGATCCGTCCACTGCCAGGAGTACTTTCATGAATTTTCCCGTCTTCAATAAATCGACAACATTAAGTTATTAAGAAAGACGTTCCAACGGAATGTTACTCGAGCTGAGGATTGATAATACTACGACGCCTGAAGGCCACGAGTTTTGATCTATGTCAAAATGTCGCCGCGTGCGTCGTCATAGTGTGAACCTGCATTTAATGATGGCTCAGCGCTTTTACCGATTCGGAACAATATTTTTGTATTCCGTTTCAAGTTGCAGGCTACACCCATACTGAAAAATTAATTGGTCGTCTAAGGACACTGACATGAAACGCATGGCCTGTTTCTTTATCATCTTCCTCACGACGTGTCCTGCGGCGGCTAGCATTGCGGCTACGCAGTCTACTCAAGGGAAAAAACCATCCACACCGACGCCGAGCATTACTGAATGCAATAAGCAGTGGGCGCAGATTGAGGGGAATATGGCCAAAATGTACGGCGTGATGACTGAAATTCAGAACGCAAGCGACCCGGCCGACCGCCAAAAGTTGCTGGATGAACACTGGCAGCTGATGCAGCAAAATATGCAGCTTATGCGTGGGTTCGGCGGGCCGATGATGCGGAGCCGAACGGGACCTAGTGCCGGAATGGGTCCGGGAATGCTGGCAGGGGCGGAGCCGGGGGCGGAAACGGGTCCGGGAATGATGGGTGGAGCAGGGGCCGGTTACGGTATGGGGCCAGCCAGGACTCGCGGTCACTGTCAGGAATCATGGGCTGGCATGACCGAGCAGCAGCGCGAAAGGTTCATGCAGCGTCGCCTCGACACAATGCAGATGATGATGGAGCAGATGCTAATGCTCATGCGTCAGCAATACGTCCCATCCGTGCCACGCGAGCACTAAAATGTACGGGTGAAGCCGAGCGATTATCGCGCTTGATTATTTTCTAATCCGCACGCGGAATCGCGCTGGGGGGAATTTGGCCACGGGGATTCGGCTAAACACGGACGGCATTAATATGGATTACTTAGGACAAATTTATCCTCGCAATAATGCCGTTGCGACCTGTTAGCGATACTTGTCAGCTCGGCTCCAACTCAAGTGAAGAAAGTGTTAGCTATGCTCGGGCACTAGAGAATAGCCACGGGACTTACCGCGACTTAACTTTTAGGTTCTATTGCGCAGAATCCGCATTCAAGCGCATGGTTTTCACGAGGATCTGATTTGGGGCGATGCTATAATCTTGTCGATAGATTATCTTCAGCAGCTTAGTGATTCGAATCTATTTAATACCGATTTACCAATAATATAGAGTCTGTACCGGTCAGCGTAATCCCATGCCATTGGATGTCCCTCCTCTCAAGGGTTTGAAAGTAATTGAATTGGGCACGCTGATTGCCGGACCCTTTTGCGCAAGAATCCTCGCGGAATTTGGGGCCGAAGTAATCAAGATCGAGGCGCCTGACGGTGGCGATCCGCTCCGGCAATGGCGCAAGCTGTACAAGGGAACGTCGCTTTGGTGGTTGGTGCAGGCGCGCAATAAGAAGTCGTTGACGCTGAATCTGAGGTTGCCACAGGGCCAGGAAATTGTGCGCAAGCTGGTGAAGAATGCGGACGTCGTGGTCGAAAATTTTCGGCCTGGCGCTTTGGAAAAATGGGGCTTGGGCTGGGATAGTCTTTCGGCGATTAATCCCGGATTGGTCATGGTGAGGTTGTCGGGTTACGGGCAAACCGGACCTTACCGGGACATGACCGGGTTTGGGGCTATTGGCGAATCCATGGGCGGAATGCGATTTTTGACCGGCTATCCTGATCGGCCGCCGGTGCGCGTGGGAATCAGCATAGGCGATTCAATTGCAGCAATGTACGGCGTGATCGGCGCGTTAATGGCGATTTATCATCGCCAGGCGAACCGCGGGCGCGGGCAAGTGGTGGATGTAGCGTTATACGAATCGGTATTCAGCCTGATGGAAAGTCTGCTGCCGGAATACGACATGCTGGGCTTTGTACGCGAGCGAAGCGGAGCATCGCTTCCGGGCATCGTTCCTTCCAATACGTATTCCTGTCGTGATGGAAAATATGTGGTGATCGGAGCAAATTCAGACAGCATTTTCAAGCGCATGATGCTGGCCATCGGGAGGGAGGATCTCGCAAATGATCCAAGCCTCGCGAGCAATGCGGGGCGCGTTCGGCGCACCGAAGAGCTGGATAACGCGATCAGCGAATGGACTTCGCAGCGTGGTTTGAAAGACGTTTTGCGGACTTTGAATGCGGCGGACGTTCCGGCAAGCAAGATCTACAGCATCGCCGATATTGTCGAAGACGTGCACTATCAGGCGCGACAGATGATTCAGCAATTTGAACTCAGGGATGGCCAACCACTCAAGATTCCAGGAATCGTGCCTAAGCTGAGCGAAACACCCGGTAGGACCGATTGGCTCGGGCCCGAACTGGGTGAGCACACCGCAGAAATACTTTCCGCGCTGGGCATCGATTCGGAGCAGCAGGTAATATTAAAGCAGCAAGGAGTTATTTAAAGGAGCGCGGTGACGCACGCTGGGCGAGAATGCGTGCCAGCCAGCTGCCGATGTCCTGTATTTCCTCAACGCATACCGAATGTGCCATGGGATACTGATGCCATTCCACCTGATACCCCAGCTGTTCGAGGTGCCCTCGGGAGAGGCTTGCGAGCGGAAACGGAATCAGTGGATCAGATGTACCGTGGGCCATGAAAATCGGTACCTCCCGACCGGCGGCACTAGCTTCGGCGGCCAGCGTCGAAGCCAACGGTAAATAGCCTGAAAGTGCCATAATCCCCGCCAGTCGGTCTGGATGGCGCAATCCTGTGTGCAGGGCCATTGCACCGCCCTGTGAAAATCCGGCAAGCACAATGCGTGAAGTTTTGACGCCGCGATTTTTTTCGTTGGCAATGAGTTTTTCTATTTCGCCTTGCGAGCGGCGCACGCCCGCTTCGTCTTCGCGAAATGAAAAATCAGGATTCATAACGTCGTACCATGCGCGCATCACATAGCCATTGTTGATCGTCACCGGCTGCATTGGCGCATGCGGAAAAATGAAGCGCACCGCAAGTTGCCTTGGCAATCCCAATTCATTTACAACGGGGACAAAATCATTGCCGTCCGCGCCCAAACCGTGCAGCCAGATTACTGATGCTGTAACAGGGTCGCTGGTCGCAACTTCGATGCCAGGCAGCAGGATATTTGTCATTGAACAAAAAACGGGCGGCTCTCGCCGCCCGCGCTTTTTCAAACAATAAGATTACGCGGTAATCTCACGCGAAGTCATCTGGTAGCGGAAACCCTGCGGGTCGAGGCTGTCGGGCTTGCCGTCAGCAGTTTGCGCGTAAGGATACATGAAAAAATTCAGCGATTCCCCGGGCGAAGGCTGCAGCAGCACATCGCATGCAGTATTGAAGCCCACCCAGTTCATTTCCCAATAGCCGAACAGCTTGGCGCGCGCTTGCAAGACTTTTGGATGATCAATGGGAATAATCTTGCCTTCCTCCTCCAGCACCACTTTACGTACATCCGCCGGGTCGACCGGAATCCAGCCGTAACGCGCATCGAAGAATTCGGCTCGGCAATGCTGCGCCTTGCTGATATCGCCGCTTTTTCCCAGGCTTTTGAAGTTGGCGGAAGTCGCCACCCGCACGCCGTATACATCCCGAGCCGGTACTCCGGCAGCGCGCGCCAGACCGGTAAACAGCGCATTGATGTCGGCGCACTTGCCGCCCAGATTGCCGGTTTCCAGCATAAAGCTGATGTCACCAATGCCGCAGCCGCGTACTTTCGGATCGCGAAACGTGTTGTCCACGATCCATTCGTAAATCGCGCGCGATTTATCTACCGGGTCGGTCATGTTACCGACGATTTGTCTTGAGGTTTCGCTCACGATGCCGTCAGTCGGAATATGGCGGGTGGGCTTCAAGTAAAGCTCGATTTCATCTTTATTGAACGGGGCTGGCTGCGGGCGCGAAAAATCTACGGAACGGTTGCGGGTCGCAAACTGGCTCACGAGCTGAAGCTGGGGCGCGGTAGACTTGTCATCCCACTCGGCGTAGAAAGCCGGGGCGCCGTATTTCTTATCTCGGTAGATGCCGGCGCGAACCATATTGCCTGTCAATTCGTTAGATACCAAGCGCTGGTATCCGGTGTCCTGATAAAGCGGGACCGGCAACCACAATCTCGGTTGTCCACCCGCTTCGAGTTCAACGTCAGTGGTGATTTCAAAAATGCGCCAGCCGGCTTGCTGTATATCACTTAACGCCGCCGCTGAAGTCCGGCGGATAAAGGGCGGGAGCGCAGCGAGCGCAGATACCACTGCCGATGCTCCTAAAAAATCTCGACGGTTCATGATATTACTCCGAGATGAATTTGAATGAGTCGAAAGACAACTTGCACGACTTCCAAAGTATAGCCGATTCCACTAAATCACTTTGAAGCAAATAGTGCGAACCCGCCTACCGGGGCGGGCGAATCGCCGATTTCGGACGGAATGCCTTGACGATATCTTCGTGGGTCTCGATATACGGACCGCCGATGAGGTCGATGCAGTAGGGGACCGCGGCAAAAATTCCATCCAGCGTTTCCTTGATTGCCTTGGGCTGCCCGGGTAAATTTACTATCAGCGTCTTCTTTCGGACCACACCCACCTGGCGCGAGAGAATCGCGGTGGGCACGTATTTAAGGCTTACTGCGCGCATTTGCTCACCAAAGCCGGGGAGCTCCTTGTCGGCTACCGCGAGTGTTGCCTCGGGAGTGCAGTCACGAGGTGCAGGACCGGTGCCTCCGGTGGTCACGATTAAATTGCAGCCGGCTTCATCCACAAGCTCCTTGAGAGTCTTCTCGATCTGCTCTCGTTCGTCGGGAATCAGTCGCGACACCATTTTCCACGGGCTCGCCAACGCGCGTTCAAACCATTCTTGTAGCGAGGGAATGCCCTGGTCCTGATATATACCTTGCGAGGCCCTATCGCTGATGGAGACCACCCCTATCAGAAGTTCATTGCTCATGGCGGGCAAGTATAACGAGGCTCATGCGTCGCAGTGCGACCGTGCTATGAGACCCTGTAACTCCTGGAACAGCGCGCGGAAGCTTTTGGGCGGCTTGCCGTCGGCCGTTTCGCGCTGCGCGTTTCGCACCAAGACGCGCAGACGCTGACAGTCGGTGCGCGGATAAGTCCGCAGAAATTCCGCAAGCGCGGTTTCCTCGGCGAGAAGGCGCTCGCGCCAGCGCTCGATTAGATCCAGCTGCTCCTGATGATGTTTACTCGGTCCCAGGAGCAAATTCAATTTTTGGCGAATCGGCGCCGCATCTGTTTCGCGCATTAATCTGCCGATGTATTGCATTTGCCGGCGTCGCGCTTCGAAGGTCTTTAATTTCCTGGTTTCGATGATGGCATCGCGCAGCTTTTCGGCCAGTTCGAGCTGCTCAAGCTGTGCCGGACTGAGCGCGACCAACTGCTCTCCCAGATATTGCAGCGCATGCATGTTTTTCTTGCGCTGGGTCTTGCTGATTGGCTGGTCCATCGGCTTATGGCAAGTGACTGAAGCTGGTATCATAGCCACCTTTATGAAACAAGTCTCCAGCCACCGTGAATCAAGCCCCGCGCCCAAGCTGACTTTCTCGTACAGCGAACAATTTCTGAAGCAAATCGCGCAGGAAATCCTGCAACGGGCGGGCAAGGGCGGCGCAAGTGCTTGTGAGACTGACGTCTCGGAGGGCTTCGGTCAGAGTGCCACGGTACGCCGCGGTGAAGTCGAAACTATTGAATATAACCGCGACAAGGGAGTCGCGGTGACGGCCTATTTGGGCAAGCAGCGCGGTTACGCCAGCACCTCGGAATTTTCAGAAACAGCTTTGCGTGATACGGTGGACGCGGCGCTGTCCATCGCGCGCAATACGGCAGCGGATGAGTGCGCAGGCCTGGCAGACGAAAACCAACTGGCGCGCAATATTCCTGACCTTGAACTTTATTACCCGTGGGACTTGAGCGTGGACCAGGCTATTGAGCTCGCGCGTTCCTGCGAGGCTGCGGCGTTCGCGGCGGATAAGCGCGTCAGCAACTCTGAGGGTGCAACGGTTTCCATCCAGGAATCGCATTTTGTTTATGCCAACAGCCTGGGTTTCATGTCTGGATACCCGAGCTCGCGTCACAGCATCGGCTGCGCCGTCATCGCCGGCAAGAACGCATCAATGCAGCGCGACGAATGGTATACCGTGGCTCGGGCGCAAAATGACCTGGAAGTTGCCGAAAGTGTTGGCCACAAGGCAGGCAGTCGCAGCGCCCGGCATCTCGGCGCAAGAAAAATCAACACGCTGCAGGTGCCGGTTCTGTATGAAGCACCGGTTGCGGCAAGTCTGATCGGTCATTTTGTCGCGGCGGTAAGCGGTTCAAACCTGTACCGCAAGTCCTCTTTCCTGCTGGATACGCTGGGGACACAGGTGTTTCCCCCCTTGGTGCAAATCAAGGAATTGCCGCATCTTAAAAAGGGGCTGGCTAGCAGCGCTTTTGACGACGAGGGTGTGATGACCCGCACGCGGGACGTCGTTAACAACGGCGTTTTGCAGGGATACTTTTTGGGCAGTTATTCGGGACGCAAGCTGGGAATGCGATCCACCGGCAATGCCGGTGGTAATCATAATTTGTTGGTGCAAGGTGGAGATTTAAATTTTGCGGGCCTCGTGAGAAAAATGGATAAGGGCCTGTTAATTACCGAATTGCTCGGCTATGGCGTAAACCTTGTTACCGGGGACTACTCGCGTGGAGCTGCGGGTTTTTGGGTCGAGCACGGCGAGATTGAATACCCAGTCCAGGAAATCACTGTTGCCGGTAATCTCAAAGACATGTTCAAAGGTATTATCGCGGTAGGCAATGATATTCTGATCCGGGGTTCGAAGCAATGCGGCTCGATCCTGGTAGACAACATGACCGTCGCCGGAGATTGAGAATAGGGTCCAATGTATTGCAATAATTGAATATTTAATGCAACCAGCATGTGCGATGATCAAACGCGCAGACTAATACAGCATGGTAAAATATCAATTTTAAATTAACTAAGAAAGTCGCGATCATGTCTTTCCCCGCACAACATAATCTTGCCACTGTCGATCCCGAGCTTTGGAAGGCGATCTGCGCCGAAAACCAGCGCCAGGAGGACCACATAGAGCTTATCGCTTCGGAGAATTACGCAAGCCCGGCGGTGCTGCAGGCGCAAGGCTCGGTGCTAACCAACAAGTATGCGGAGGGCTACCCCGGTAAGCGCTACTACGGTGGTTGCGAATTCGTGGATATCGCTGAACAGCTGGCCATAGACCGGTTGAAGGCGCTGTTCAATGCCGAGTATGCCAATGTGCAGGCACATTCCGGCTCGCAGGCGAATCAGGCCGTTTATTTTGCCGTGCTCAAACCCGGTGACACCATCCTCGGTATGTCGCTCGCTCACGGCGGGCATTTGACGCACGGTGCCGCGGTGAACCTCAGCGGCAAAATTTTCAAGGCCGTCACTTACGGCTTGCATCCGAAAACCGAGGAAATTGATTACGATCAAGTGCAACAGCTCGCGCAGGAACACAAGCCCAAAATGATTGTTGCCGGGGCTTCGGCGTACTCCCTGGTGATAGATTGGAAGCGCTTCCGCCAAATTGCGGACAGCGTGGGCGCGTATTTTTTTGTAGACATGGCGCACTATGCGGGGTTGATTGCTGCAGGCCATTACCCCAACCCGGTTGGTATTGCCGATTTTGTTACCAGTACTACGCACAAGACTCTGCGCGGCCCGCGCGGCGGTCTTATTCTCACCAGCAAGGAAGATCTTGCAAAGGCAATTAATTCCACCATTTTCCCTGGCATTCAGGGCGGACCCTTGATGCATGTCATTGCTGCCAAGGCGGTGGCATTCAAGGAAGCGCAGACCCCTGAATTCAAACATTATCAAAAAACGGTGATCGACAATGCACGGGTTATGGCGAAAGTGCTTCAGCAGCGCGGCCTAAGAATTGTCTCCGGCCGCACCGACAGCCATTTATTCCTGGTCGATTTGCGCGCCAAGAAAATCACCGGCAAGGATGCGGAAGCGGCTCTGGGGCGGGCGCATATCACCGTTAACAAAAACGCTATTCCCAATGACCCGGAGAAACCTTTTGTCACGAGCGGCATCCGTATCGGTACGCCGGCAATGACCACGCGGGGCTTTAAGGAAAAGGAGGCCGACGCGCTGGCAAACCTGATCGCGGATGTGCTGGAAGCGCCGAATGACGAGAGCGTATTGAAACACGTCGCGCAAGAGGCGAAGGCGATGTGCGGAAAATACCCGGTCTATGCAGCGAAGTGAGGAACAAAAAGCTAGCAGTCGGGGCGGGGTGTAAAGATCCCAACTTTATCCCCTCACTTTTTACTTCCCACCCCTAACGGGGTCCGTGATGAAATGCCCGTTCTGCAGCGCGCAAGACACGCAGGTGGTTGACTCGCGAGTGAACGAGGAGGGCACCAGCGTGCGCCGGCGGCGGCGCTGCTTTTCGTGCTTGAAGCGGTTCACGACCTACGAAACCGTTGAATTGCGCATGCCGCAAATCATCAAGCAAAACGGCAACCGCACTGAATTCGATCGCGACCGGTTGCGTACCGGATTCATGCGCGCGTTGCATAAGCGCCCGGTTCCCGCGGAGCGCGTGGATGAAGCGATTGACCGGATTACGCAGAAGCTGTTAAGCATGGGTGAGCGGGAAGTAGCCTCGCGGCGCATCGGCGAAATGGTTATGAAGGAGTTGTACAAAATGGACAAGGTAGCGTATATCCGTTTCGCCTCGGTATACCGGAGTTTCCAGGACGAGGAAGATTTCCGCGACGCGATCAAAGAAGTGCAGCAGCCTGCGAAGAGCCGGCCACGCCGCCGCAGTTGAACCTTTCGCCGCGAGTCTAACTCGTGATGTTTTCCCAAGACGACCACCGTTACATGGCGCAGGCGTTGCGTCTCGCGGAACAAGGTTTGTACACGGCCAGCCCTAATCCGCGCGTGGGTTGCGTCATTGTGAAGGAAGACAAAATAGTAGGCCAGGGATGGCATGAACGCGCTGGCCTTCCGCACGCGGAAATCAATGCGCTCAAGATGGCGGGCGAAAATGCCCGCGGGGCAACCGTGTATATCACGCTTGAGCCTTGTAACCATCAGGGGCAGACCGGCCCTTGTTCCGATGCCTTGATACAAGCCGCTGTGGGACGCGTGGTCGCGGCGCTGCAAGATCCCAACCCGCTGGTTAACGGCGGCGGATTGAAAAAACTTGCGCACGCCGGCATCCGAGCCGAGCAAGGAATACTGGAAGATGAAGCGCGCGAACTGAACGTCGGCTTTGTTTCGCGCATGGTTCGCGGCCGTCCCTGGGTAAGAGTGAAGATCGCTGCCAGCCTTGATGGCAAGACCTCGCTCAATAACGGTAACAGCAGATGGATTACCGGGGAGCCGGCGCGGCAGGATGCGCACCGATGGCGCGCGCGATCCTGCGCGATCCTCACCGGCGCGGGAACCATACGGGACGACGACCCGCAACTTACTGTGCGCCACGTGGAAACGCCGCGGCAACCGCTGCGCGTTGTCGTGGACAGCAAGCTAGAAATTACTCCCGCGGCGCGCGTGCTACAAGGTGGCGCTTTGGTGTTTTGCGCGGTTGACGATAAAGCGAGGATTGCCGCCTTAACCGATGCCGGCGTCAAAGTGATCGTTTTGCCTAATCGTGAAGGCAAAGTTGAGCTGGGGAAGATGATGCAAATGCTGGCGCAACGCGAAGTCAACGAAGTCCTGGTGGAGGCGGGTTATAGGCTTAATGGTTCGCTTTTGGAAGCGGGACTGGTGGATGAATTGCTGATTTACGTCGCGCCGCATTTGCTGGGCGACAAAGCGCGTGGCATGTTTGAGCTTCCCGAGTTAAAGGACGTGGCCGGGCGGCGCGAGCTGAAAATCCTCGATCTGCGCATGGTCGGGCCGGATCTGCGGATGCAGGTGCGATTCGCGGAAGTTGGGTGAAGAACCGCTGGACGCGGGGTTTCCCACACGCCGAACGGCGCATACAATGGCTTTTGCACTTAGCGCAGGAAAGACCACACTATGTTTGCCGGCGTCATCCAAGCAACGGGCGAAATCAGCAGCGTGAAACGGCGCGGCAACGGCCTGCGAATAACCATTTCTACCGCGCTCGATTTGCGCGACATCCGGACCGGCGACAGCATTGCCGTTGACGGCATCTGCCTGACGGCAATTGCAAACTCTGTCCATTCCTTCAGCGCGGACGTGTCGCGTGAAACTCTGAATTGCAGTGCCGGTTTCGTGGAACGCGGTAAAGTCAATCTGGAAAAGGCATTGCGTGTTTCCGACCGCATCAACGGTCACTTGATGAGCGGACATGTCGACGGCACAGGACGGGTGCTGAAATTCGAGACAGCGGGAGAATGCTGCTTGCTGTCAATCAAGGCTCCACGCAGCTTGGCCAAATACATTGCTCGCAAGGGCTCGATTGCAGTCAACGGCGTGAGTTTGACGGTAAACGATACCAAGAGCGGGGCATTTACTGTTAACTTGATACCGCACACTCTTGACGCCACGACCATGAAATACTTAAAGCGCGGCGCCAAGGTCAACGTCGAGGTTGACATGATGGCGCGTTATATAGAACACATTTTCAGGCAGGATCGAACATCCCACCAAAATCGCAAAAAGCCTTAATATTCGCTAAGTAATTCCAAGCACGCTGTTGCAGGCCAGTTCAATTCATTGCTTGCAAGCTCAGCTAGTTTGACGGTATTATGTCGGTATTAAGAGCCTATGTTAGGCTACAATACCGTCAGGAGGCGCAATGCTTACCGATATCAAGGTGCGGCAGGCCAAAGCAAAGGCGAAGCCCTATAAGCTCGCTGACGCCCAGGGCCTATATCTTTATATTTCGACTACAAGTGCTAAGTCTTGGCGCTACGATTACCGGCACTCTGGGAAGCGTTTTACGCTGACGCATGGCCCATATCCACAGGTATCTTTAAACGAAGCCCGAGAACGCCACGCATTAGCCCGTAAGACGTTAGAGCGCGGGGAGAATCCCGCATTGATAAAGCAGAGGGTGCGCCAGGATGCGCTAGCGGCGGCTGGCGATACGTTTAAGGCGATTGCCGAAGTTTGGTTTGCCGGGAAGTCGAAAGCCCGCTCAAAGGCATGGCAGGAAAGTACCCGGCGCTGGTTGAATCGGGATGCTTATCCGGCGCTCGGTGCGCGTATTGTTCGGGATATCCGCC
>DATIXX010000034.1 GCA_035518095.1 Burkholderiales bacterium
TAAGCGGTCAACGGCAGAGAACGATTAAGTCAAACGATTAAGTCATAAGCAGACCGCCGTAAACCTGAGCGAGTGATGGTCCGCTGCCATTCACTGCAAACCGCCATATTTTTGCTGGCACACCTGCTGTTGACCAGAGCAGTTGATTAAGCACTGTGCCTGATTCGTCATAGTTCCTACCGAGGCGGTAGACGTGCCAGGCATGGCAGTGACGTGAATAACGCTGTAACACGGCCCGGTACATTGCATGTAGCATCTCTATTCACATACCGGCCAGGGCTGCAACGCTTCTGTATCCGCGATGTCAGCTTCGCGTAAGCTTCCGGTGACGCTTGATGTGCGGTGACTGGCAATCCTAGCTAAAATTACCCAACACAATACCGTGAAGCGATTGCTGTCGCTTATTGGTTCAGTTTGCATTCATTGAGCAAGGTGGAGCATAGGGAACGGGCACAAATAAATGGGAGGAAAAACATGCTGCGTAAGATCATGATTGTTTTGATTGCCTTCGCAGCCGCAGGCGCTGTGGCAATACCGACGGGCGTGTCAGCCCGCGGCGGGCACGGTGGCCCCCACGGCGGCTTTCATGGCGGCTTTCATGGCGGCTTTCACGGCGGCTATCGCGGTGGCTATCGCGGTGGGTTCGGCTTTCGGAGCTTCGGATATCCATATTATACGAGCGGTTATGGCTACTCATGCTGGCGCTGGCTAGAAACACCTTTGGGACCACGTCGAGTGTGGGTGTGCGACGGCGGCTATCCATATTACTGAGCCATTTTACTGAGCCATTGTTGATCGATCACGGACGGATGCGAAGGACCGATCATTTCCTGATAGCGGAGGAATGATGGGGATTGATTGGCGAGCGTCCAGCTCATGCTTGAGCACCGCAGATCGATTTGTCCTTGCAATGCTCGGTCAGCGGCCGAAACTGGCAGTAGCTGCACGGCGTAACGCATGCTTGCTCAGCGTCATGTATCACGAGCGCCGTATATACGCGGTGAGCGCACATTCACCGTTTTCTCTTGAAAGAGATCACGATCGCAGCAGCAGATTCTGGAGATTCTAATGAGCAAGTTATTGACTACCGTGACCGTGCTGAGTGCGTTGAGCTGCTGCCAAGCCTTGGCACAACAGCAGGATGCACCGCCCGCGCCCTTGGAATACCTCAAGATCATCCGGACCGCCGTCATTCTCGGGGATACCGATGGATTTGTTGGCGTTAAAGAAGAGGACGTACCTAAGGTACTGGCAGATTGGTGCAAGGAGCCATCATTTAAGGTCAAGGAAAGGGACGAGAAAAAAGCAAAGATTTTGATCAAGCAAAAGGTCGATCAATGCCGGGCCTATCTTGAAACTGTGCTGAAGACGGCAGATCTGCTTGAGGAAAATCTCAGCGATTTTATCAAGGCCTTGGAGGAGGGTTCAATAAAAGACCCGAAAGTTCTGAAGAATCGTGTGGAGACGCTCGGGGATCGAGTCAACGGCTTTATTGGTTCCAAGAGCGTTTTCCTCGCTTGGCTTCAGAAGAACGCCGAGCACTGATCCGCGCTTACAGAAAGCGCCAAAGGCACCTTCCGTTGGCGAGGCTACAGAAGCGATTGGGCAAAGGGAGCAAGAAGAGAGAAATGAAAACTTTGGTATTGCTAGCAGCTGTGCTCGTTGCGTCGAGTGGTATTGCAAATGCCCAGGATGCGGCCGCAGGTGAAGCGGTTTTCCGGCAGTGCCGAGCATGCCATGCGGTGGGCCCAGGAGCGCACAACTTGGTTGGCCCGGTGCTCAATGGGCTCGACGGTCGCAAGTCAGGCAGTGTTAAAGGCTTTGGTTACAGCGAGGCAAACAAGAATTCCGGTATCACCTGGAGTGAGGTGACTTTCAAAGAATATATCGTCAATCCTATTGCAAAAATTCCTGGCACAAAGATGGCCTTCGTCGGCATCAAGAACGAGAAGGACATCGCTGATCTCTGGGCATATCTGAAACAATTCAAGGCCGACGGCTCAACAAAGTAAACGCGTTGTCAATGATTCTACAAGAGATGCGAAGGTGGCTTGCGTGGAGAGGCCAATCGAAGGGCAGAACATTGTCGTCCAATATTTAGATCAGCTCAAAACTGAAACTGACCCGATCAAACGGGACATTTTGGAGAGGCTACTAATCCAAGAAGTTGACAGACGGACTCGTCACTACATTATGCCCGCCGCAAAGCGAATGAAGCGCCTAGTGATTTCATATCTTGGTCGGTAGCCAGCGCTTATCCGCTTGCGCCGCGCTCAACGATTTTGTCGGACTGCACTTAAACTTCAGAAATTCATCGGCAAAATTGGGGGCATTTTGCAAATTCCGTGGTCCAGATTGATCGGCAATAGATCAAATGCGAATTTATTCGCTTCTAACGAAACTTAGCCGTTTCATGCCGCGACTCATTCAGCATGTTCAGACACGGCGCTTTGCGACCACTTGCAATCGTGCAGTTAAGCGCCTATATTTATTAATCGACTTTGGCCGGACAACTGGGCCGCTTCGCTCCGTCATTGACGGGCCGCACGTATCAGCCTCTTACCAAATCGAAGAAACAGGGAACCGCGCAGCGTTTTGCTGCGGCGGCTCCCACGTGCATCCCGACAGTGAAAGGACAATCCATGACCTCGGGCACAGTGAAATTCTACAACGACCAAAAAGGCTTCGGCTTCATTCAGCCGGACGACGGACAGAAGGACGTGTTCGTCCATGCCACCGCGCTTGAGCGCGCTGGCATCCATGCCCTGCGTGAGGGTCAGAAGGTGACGTTCGACACGCAGAACGATCCGCGCAGCGGCAAGGTTGCCGTCGGTAGGATCGAACTGGCGTAACGCTTTAGGGCGATCTCGCCCGAAACGGGCCGCCGCTTGCAAAGGCGGCGGCCTTTCTCGACAGGAGGACGCGGGCATGCGCCTGTTCATGTTCAAGTCGGAAGGAAATCGCGGACTGCACGCTTTCGCCGCAGATCCGGGCGGCGAACAGTTACCCTCGCGACACGGGCCGTGGACCGCGGTTGGTGTTGTCCGTGAGGACAAGGACCCGCCCTACCAAATGAGCCGCGAAGTCATCGAACAGAGCATCGCCGATCAGGGCTTTCAGCTCTACAAGATGAAGAAGACTGCGGAGGGCTAAGCGCTCACCACACTAGAATAGCCAACGCCAGGGCGAACAGGCCGAGCGCAAACACAGCGGCGATGGCGTAGTTCAATGTGGATGTCATTATGATCCGCCCGAAATAGATAGCAGGACTTTCACCCCCGTGGCCCTAACGCCATTCGCTCTGCGGTCTCGACAAGGAAATCTATCTGTCGGCGCAGTTCCCTACCGCGGAGAGAACAATGGGCCCGGCAAGGATGTTCGTGGATAGCTTGACTCTCAGACCCGGAATTAGAGAACACAATCGGCACGTAGCCGACCTCACGGCATGTCCGTTCTCATGACGCTATCAGGGCCAGAGCGTCCGACGTGCTGCGACAATATTGCGACAATCACAGCAGTCGACTTTCGAAGGACTCAAAATCGTCCCGGTATTTTTGTAAAAGATCGACCGTTGCGACAACCAAATTCCGCATGGAACATAATGTCTCAGTGAAATCAGGGAGGATGTCGATGCGTAAGGCAATTACTATCGCTGCATTGGCTCTAACACTTGCCGGCTGCGAAACTGCACGCCAGGACCGCGCCCTAACCGGTGGGCTCATCGGTGGCGCTGCGGGAGGCATCATCGGAGGCGCGGCC
>DATIXX010000035.1 GCA_035518095.1 Burkholderiales bacterium
AGCGCTTCGAATTTGTTGGGCGCGGACACAAATGGAAGATCAGCTTCGCTCGAGAGTTCTTTCGCAACGAGCGCCGCGAATTTGGGATGCGCGTTCAACCCGGTGCCGACAGCGGTGCCGCCCAACGCCAATTCATAAAGATGCGGCAGCGCCGCTTCAATATGCGCCAGGCCGTGATCGAGCTGCGACACGTAGCCTGAAAATTCCTGGCCCAGCGTGAGCGGCGTGGCATCCTGCAAATGAGTGCGGCCGATTTTGACGATGGCGTCGAATTCTTTTGCCTTGGACTTCAAGGTATCGCGCAGTTTCTGAATTCCAGGTATCAGGCGATTGACCAAAGCCCGCGCCGCCGCCACATGCATGGCGGTCGGGAACACATCATTCGATGATTGCCCCTTGTTGACTTCGTCGTTGGGATGCACCAGGCGTTTTTCGCCGCGTTGGCCGCCGAGCAGTTCCGAAGCGCGGTTCGCCAGCACTTCGTTCATGTTCATGTTGGTCTGGGTGCCGGAGCCGGTCTGCCATACCACCAGCGGAAATTCACCGTCGTGTTGGCCTTCGATGATTTCATCGGCTGCGTCGATAATGGCTTGCGCCTTTTTGGCGTCGAGCAGCTTGAGCTGGCGGTTGACCTTGGCGCAGCAGCGTTTCACCAGCGCCAGCGCGTAAATGAACTCGAGCGGCATGCGCTCGCCGGAAATCTCGAAATTCTGCAAACTGCGCTGCGTCTGCGCACCCCACAGTCTTTCCGCGGGAACATTAATTTCGCCGAAAGTGTCGCGCTCGGTGCGGAATTTGCTCATGACGTTCTCCCCTAAACGGCTTTTGAATTATAACCGTTTGCGGGGCAGGCCCGCTCAAAATAACGCTCGTTGCGCGCTAAAGTAATGCGGCGGTTTCTTTGCCGGCTTCTCCGATCGGTAAAGACTGCCAGTAGCGGCGATGTTCTGCGCGGTACGGCTGCGCCGAAACGCCGCGCGCATCAAAATCGACAGTCACCGCGCCATCGAAATCGGAACGGTAAATTTTGGTACCTCGCATTTCATAGCGCTCCACCACTTCTGGCTTCGGGTGGCCGAATGGATTGCGGTAGCCTACCGTGAAAACCACCGTCTTTGGCTGAACCTGATCGAGAAAAACTTCAGTCGAAGACGTTTTGCTGCCGTGATGCGGCGCGACCAAAACATCCGCGTTGAGCTGTCCCGGGGCGCGTTTGAGCAATTCTTCCTCAGAAGATTTCTCGATATCGGCCGGCAGCAATACGCTGCCGAATCCAGTCGTGATTTTAAGCACGCAACCGCGGGCGTTGGTCTTGAGTTTTTCGTCCTGGTAACTGGATAGTGCGGGGTGCAGCACCTCGAAGCGCACACCGTCCCACTCCCAGGATTGCCCTGCATAACATGCCATCGATTGCCGCGCATGAGTTCGAATCGGATGATCCTCAGGCACTGAAGAATCAAGCCAGTTCACCGGCACGGCGTCCAGCACTGAAATCGCTCCTCCGCTGTGGTCGAAATCAGCATGGCTCACGATGACGCCGTCAAGATTTTTGATTCCCGCAGCGCGCAAATAAGGCATGATGATGCGGTTGCCGCTGTCGCTGTCGGCGCTGAAACCCGGGCCGGTGTCGTAGAGCAGCGCATGATTTCGAGTCTTTGCCACCACCGCGAGTCCCTGCCCCACATCCAGCACGGTGAGCCTTAACGCGCCATCCTCGAGTGCGGGTGGCGCCACCAGGAACAGCGGCAGCAATCCCGTCCATCCCAGCCAGCGCGAAGGAAAGCCGCGCGGCATCAGCAGCCACACGACGCCCGCAACTGCCGGCAGGAGGGTCCATGCCGGCGGCGCATGCTGCTGCCATACCGCATCCGGCAGCGCGCTCATCCACTCCAGCATGATCATCAGCCATTGCATGATCTGATGCGCAGCGAATAACAGAAAATCCAGCGGCGGCACCGCCCCCAGTAATGTCAGTGGAACGATTATGAAGCTGACCAAGGGTATGGCAACCGCATTGGCCAGCGGCGAGATTAAAGATACTTGCTGAAACAAAATCAGCAATAGCGGCATCAATCCCAGAGTCACCGCCCATTGCATCCTGCCCCAAGCACGCAACCAGTTCGCCCGCCCCAAACGCCCCGTTGTGACGAAAAAAATTAAAGCGACCGCGCCGAACGAGAGCCAAAAGCCCGGCTCAAGCACCGCCCACGGATCGAGCAACACCACCGCGAATAATGCGAGGCATAATACCGTAGAAGCCGAGCTCGTTTTACCCAACCACAACGCGGCCGCAACTATCGTGAGCATGTAGACGGTACGCTGCGCAGGAACCGCGAATCCCGCCAGCAGTGCATACAAAAATGCGGTAATCACTCCTGCCAGCGCCGCCGCCTTGCGGGCGGGCAAAAACAGCGTAAGGCGCCGACTCGTTCTCCACAGCGCATACACCAAAGCGAGCACGAGCCCTGCCACCATCGTCACGTGCAATCCGGAAATGCTCATCAAATGGTTAACGCCGGTGCGCGCAAATACCCGCCACTGCGGCTGCGTAATCGACTGCTGGTCGCCAACCGCAAGCGCCGCCAGCACGCCGCTATAGGGATAATCCGGCAATACCGATCGCAGGCGCTCGCGCACGATTTCCCTGGCGCGCTCGATCAGATACGCAGGCTGCATTACCATCCCGGCGAGCCGCGTGTTCGCGGAAGACTCGCGCACATAGCCGGTAGCCCGAATATTGCGCTCAAGCAGCCATGCCTCGTAATCGAAACCATGCGGATTGGCATTGCCGTGCGGGCGCTTCAAGCGCACCGTCAACTGCCAGCGCTCACCCGCGTGCACTTGCGGCGGGGACTTTTCCGGATCCGTGCGGTCCTGATACCAAGTCAGCGAAATATGTTCCGGCACGTCGGCCTGCGCTGTTTTTACATCTTCGACGTCCAGTTCAAAACGCTCTCCGCGTTCATTCATCTGCGGCAAACTTGCCACCACGCCGCTTAACAGGATGTCCTTGCCCTCCCATTCCGCTGCGAGCGAATCCGCCAGACGCGCCTGCGCAAG
Organism: Burkholderiales bacterium; assembly: GCA_035518095.1. Classification (NCBI taxonomy): domain Bacteria; kingdom Pseudomonadati; phylum Pseudomonadota; class Betaproteobacteria; order Burkholderiales; species Burkholderiales bacterium. Next base: position 3,061 of record DATIXX010000035.1, read on the forward strand.
CCACGCAGCCCAGAAAAAACCGGCGCCCAGAAAAAACAGGCCGAATAAAACCGCACGAGGGTAGCGTGAGGCGCGTTGCTTTCTAAAGCCAAGTCCGACGGCAATCAACAGCAAACCCCAGAGCACCCAGCTCCAGGAAAAATCAGGCAACTCAGGCTGCTGCTGCAGGAGCCAGACTCCAGCCACGAATAAAATCAGGTTGAGACCCAAATACATAATCTGGATAAACGCTACACGGCCCTAACAGTTTACGGTAAAGTGTCAGCCAGGACCTTTATTGCTGAGCAATTGTGCCGCGCAAGTTTTTCAGAAAATACCTCCCCGACGCCGATAGCATCAAACAAAACCGCTATACCCGCGTATTCGGCGCCGCGCTGCAAAATCAAAATATCTGGCACCTGAACCGCCGTTCAGTAGCGGGCGGGGTCGCAGTCGGCATGTTTACCGGTCTGATCCCGGGCAGCAACCCGGTGCAATTCGCCGCCGCGGCGCTGATGTCCATGATTTTCCGCGTCAATCTTCCGGTCGCGGTATTCGTGACCTTGTACACCAATCCGTTTACCATTGTTCCGCTGTATTACCTTGCCTACAGGCTCGGAGCATTTTTTATCGGACACCAAAACGGCAATATCCCGCAGCAGGAATTGGATGTCTGGAATTTGCCGCTCAACGAATGGGTACCGGCGCTCCTGCATTGGGCGGCGTCAATGGGCAAGCCTCTGGTGTTGGGGCTGTTGCTGATGGGGTTGCTGTTTGCCATTGCGGGTTATGCGGCGGTGCAACTCGCTTGGCGCGCATACGTCATACTGCAGTGGCGCAAAAGAAAAATGCGGCGCGCCGCAGCGCTCTGATCTTTCTACCGTGACCGTCCCATCATATTGGAAACAGGCAAGCCGGGAGCTTGCGCAGCGGGACCGCGTGCTGAAGCGCCTGGTTCGAGTTCACAGTGGTGTCTCACTGCGCGGTCGCGGCGACGCTTTCATGACTTTGGCACGCTCGATCGTTGGGCAACAAATCTCGCTCAAGGCGGCCGATACCGTTTGGCAAAAGCTGCTCCGCACGGTCCCGGCAATCAGCCCGATGCATATTGCCGGAGCGGACGGCGCAGATCTTCGCAATTGCGGACTTTCCGGCAAAAAAGTTCTGTACCTGCAGGATCTGGCGCGGTCTTTTGTTTACGGCACGCTCGATATTTCCCGATGGGACCGGCTTGACGACGAAGAGCTTATCGCCGAGCTCACGCGGGTAAAAGGAATCGGTCGTTGGACTGCCGAGATGTTCTTGATATTTTATATGATGCGTCCTGACGTGTTGCCTCTTGGCGATATCGGCCTGCAGCGGGCAATGAGCCAGCATTACAACAACGACCGACCGTTAAGCGTGCGCAGGATGCGCGCCATCGCAAAAAACTGGGTGCCGTGGCGCTCGGTTGCGACCTGGTATCTCTGGCGAAGCCTCGATCCGGTGCCGGTGGAATACTAGTATTGTGTTGACGCGACTGGTTTCAGAACTTGCCGTAGATAATCAGACTCGTGATAAAGTACGCGCCGAGCGCCATGCAGGCCCCGGTTAACCAGTTGCCAAAGGTGCTGGTCTTCTTATCAAAAACACCGGTAAATATCTTGACTCCAAGTACGATTGCAACAATCAAAACGGGCAGGAGCATGAGCGAATAGTGCAGCTGCAAATTCCATACATATCCCAGCGCGTGCGACACCCATCCCCCAGGCATGAATAACTTATAAGCCAGGCCGGCAACTCCTGCGATCGTCAAGCAGAAATAAACCACGGCAATAACAGCCTGAGCTGCGGGATTTTTCATTTACGCATTCCTACCTTGCGCCATCACTAATTCCGGCAGAACTCTACTCGCAAAAATTTCGGACCGCAACCCTAGCGGAATTGGTCCGGCTCATGCGCCGAAATCAGTCAGTACACCATCGACCAGCCGGCATATGCGCTCCGTCTTTGCCGCCAATCCGTGATCGTGGGTGACAATGATAAAGCTCGTGCCCAGACTTTTATTGAGGTCAAGCATCAGCTCCAATACGCCCTCGGCATTCTGCCGGTCCAGGTTGCCGGTGGGTTCATCCGCCAGCACGCACGCCGGTTTCGTCACCAGTGCGCGCGCTACTGCCGCGCGTTGGCGCTCGCCGCCGGAAAGTTCCCCGGGTCTGTGCTTGAGCCGGTGCGCAAGCCCCACCCGCTCCAGAATTTGCTGAGCCTCCTCGCTTGCCTGTTCGCTGGAAATGCCGCGAATCAAAAGCGGCATCGCGACATTCTCCTGTGCCGAGAACTCGGCGAGCAGATGATGGAACTGGTAAATGAAGCCGAGAGACCGGTTGCGCAGTGTTCCACGCTGCGCTTCACTCATACGCTGGATATCCTGACCATTGATGAGAACCTCGCCTGACGTAGCGCTATCCAGCCCTCCCAGCAAATGCAGCAGCGTGCTCTTGCCGGAACCGGACGCACCCACAACTGCAATGCGCTCGCCGGCCGCCACCTCCAGATTAACGCCAAGCAACACCGGAACCTCCAGCCCGCCCTGGTGGAAGGTTTTTTTGAGATCGCGGCAGGATAAAACCGTCTCACGCATTGCGCGAGCTCCGCGCGCCGAATACCGAATCCCTATTCATAGCGCAGTGCCTCCGCCGGATTCACCCTCGAAGCGCGCCAGCTTGGATACAGAGTTGCCAACAGGCACAAAGTGAATGACACGGCGCCAATCACCACAACATCGGTCAATTCCACTTCGGACGGCAATTCGCTGATGTAGTAAACGCTTTTTGACAGAAACTGGACTCTGAACAGATGCTCAATAAAAGGCACCACGACATCGATATTGAGCGCCAATGCGAGGCCTGCTGCCAGGCCGAGCATTGTTCCCATAAATCCGATCAAGGTTCCCTGCACGACAAAAATTTTCATGATGCTTGACGGTGGGGCGCCCAGCGTGCGCAAGATGGCTATCTCGGTTTGTTTGTCAGTCACGGCCATCACCAGCGTAGAGACTATATTGAACGCCGCCACCGCGACGATCAGGACCACCACGAAGAACATCATGTGCTTCTCAATCTCTACTGCGCGAAAGAAATTGGCATTGATGCGCGTCCAGTCAAGGATGTTGGCATCCATGGTTAGCGTGTCTGCTAGATCGCGCGCCACTTGCGGCGCCTTGTATAAATCCTTTAGGCGCAGGCGTACGCCGGTGACGTCGTTGCCCAAGCGGTATAGCTTCTGCGCATCCTCAAGGTTTATCAGAGCAAGCCCCGAATCATATTCGTAGTGGCCGACGTCAAAAATGCCGACGACCGTGAACCCCCTGAGGCGCGGCAGGATTCCCGCGGGCGTAACCAGGCCTTGCGGAGCAATCAACAGCACTTTGTCGCCGACCGCCACCCCCAGTGCTCGCGCCAGATCCACACCCAAAACGATGCCGTATCTCCCCGGCTGCAGGCTTGCAAGCGTCCCGACCTTCATATGCGCGCCCAAGTCGTCAACCTTGTTTTCATACTCGGGCAAAATGCCGCGCACTACAGTGCCTTTTACCGAATGTCCGAAAGATAGCAATGCTTCATCGGAAACGTACGGTGCAGTGGCCACCACTTGCGGATGTTTTTCTGCCTCCTGCGCGACCTTCTGCCAGTCGGGCAGCCGAGAATTGGAACCGACAATCAGCACGTGAGCCACGACGCCGAGAATGCGTTCGCGAATCTCTTTTTGAAACCCGTTCATCACGGACATAACTGAAATCAGAACCGTGATACCAAGCGCCATGCCAACGATAGATATCAGCGATATGAAGGATACAAAGTGGTTGCGCCGCTTGGCGCGGCTGTAACGAAGGCCGATGAAAAGTTCGTAAGGTTGCACGTTTCCTTATGCGGGTCGGGGCAAGCAGCAAGCAGTTTGCCATATTATTCAGTGCCGGGCGAATCGATTTGCAAACTTTTGCCATGTTAAACTTCGAGTTGGTTTGTGAAATTCCTGCACATGAGGTCGTTAGTGAAATGTCACCTCCTGATACCCGGCCTTTTTTGGCCCGGCGGAGATGAAACTCTAAGGAAACTCGATCTGCCCGCGCTGCATACTCTGCTGGCACGCGCCCGCGCAACGCAGAGTTCCGCTCAGAGCATGGAAGAATGGTTATTCCATGCGTTCAAAGTCGAAAAGCAACAGGACTGGCCGGTGGCCGCACTTACGCTGGAGGCCGATGGCGGAACTGCCGGCAATCATTACTGGCTGCGGGCCGATCCGGTATATCTGCACGTTGATAGCGGCCAGTTGCTGCTTGCCGACAGCCGCACTTTTGAAATTTCCCGGAATGAATCCGAACAGTTGGCCCGGGCATTAAACGTGCACTTTCAAGGTGCGGATTTGGTCTTCCATGCATTGCACCCTGAGCGCTGGTACCTGCAGGTTGATAAGCCGCCGCAATTGCGAACCCGGGAATTGGGCGAAGCCGCGGGTAAAAATATCGACGAATTCCTTCCCAGCGGGCCGGACGGCATATACTGGCACAGCGTGAGCAACGAGATACAGATGGTGCTGCATGATCATGCAGTCAATCAAGCACGTGAAGCCGCCGGCAATCCTCCGGTAAACAGCGTTTGGCTGTGGGGCGGCGGTTGCCTGCCGGTTGTCGCGGCGTCGCCGTATGCGCAGGTCTGGACCAATGAGTGCCTCGCCAAAGGTCTGGCGCTGGCAAGCGGTGTAGCGGCAAGCAGCCTGCCGCAAAGCGCGCATGAATGGCTCGCGCAATCTCCGGACGCCGGCGTTCATCTGTTGGTGCTGGACGGCTTGCGGGCCGCGGCCCAATTCCGGAACGGCGAGAGTTGGCTGAAAAACATTAGCGGACTGGAAGCGCGCTGGTTCGCGCCTCTGCTAACTGCGTTGCAGCGCGGAGATCTGGAAGAGCTCGCTGTCAGCAGCGGTCCCTGGTCATTCGCAGTTACACGCCAAGACTTATGGAAGTTGTGGCGCCGAGGCAGGGCCTTTGCCGATTACGCTGAACGACAATGAGTTCAGCAGCACCTAAAATTGTCGCCCGGTCTTTCTCCAAACACGCTTTTGCAGCGCTGTTAAGTCGAGATGTGCATCCGGTGCTCGCGCGTGTTTATGCGGCCCGCGGAATAGAAGAACCCTTGCAGCTTAAAAGCGAGCTTGCTTCGCTCATGCCCGCTGACAAACTGAAAAATGTGTCGCAGATGGCGCAAATCCTGGCTGACGGCATCGCGGCGAAGAAACGGCTCCTGATCATCGCCGATTACGATGCCGACGGAGCAACCGCGTGCGCGGTGGGGGTGCGGGCGCTGCGCGAATTCGGCGCTTGCGTGGATTTTCTCGTTCCCAATCGCTTTGAGTACGGTTACGGTCTGACTCCTGAAATAGTACAGCTGGCAGCGCGAACAAAGCATCCGGATATTCTGATCACTGTCGACAACGGCATCGCCGCAGTGGAAGGCGTCGCGGAGGCGAGCCGGCTTGGAATGACCACGCTCATCACCGACCACCATTTACCCGGTACCGAGCTGCCCCAAGCTGCGTGCATCGTCAATCCCAATCAACACGGATGTGGATTCCCCAGCAAAAATCTTGCGGGCGTCGGCGTGATATTTTACGTCATGCTGGCCTTGCGCGCCGAGTTGCGGGCGCGTCATGCGTTCGACGGCCGGGCGGAACCGCATCTTTCCCGGTTGTTGGATGTGGTAGCGCTTGGCACGCTCGCCGATGTGGTGCGGCTTGATCATAACAACCGCATCCTGGTCGGCCAGGGTTTGAAGCGCATGCGCGAAGGCAAGGCGAACGCAGGCATTCAAGCATTGTTCCGGGCGGCGGGCCGGGATCCCCTGCGCGCCTCGACGTACGATCTGGCGTTCATGCTCGGGCCGCGGTTAAACGCCGCGGGGCGACTGGACGACATGACGCTCGGCATCGACTGCCTGTTAAGCGACGACCCTTTGTTTGCCGCAACTGCCGCGCGCAAGCTCGATCAGTTAAACCGCGAGCGACGCGACATCGAGGCTGACATGAAACAAGAGGCGCTTGCAGCTCTGGAACGCGTTGAAGCGCGCGACAGTGTAAGCATGTGTCTGTTCGATCCCAGTTGGCACCCCGGTGTCGTAGGTCTACTCGCGTCGCGCATAAAGGACAAGTTTCACCGGCCGGTTATCGCCTTCGCTCCCGCGGGCAATGACGAGCTCAAGGGTTCGGGGCGGGCAATTCCCGCATTGCATCTGCGGGATACACTCGATTTGGTGGCAAAACGCCATCCCGGCTTGATTCTCAAGTTCGGAGGTCACGCCGCGGCGGCCGGACTCACCATACGCCGCAACGACTTCGAGATATTTTCGCAGGCGTTCGAGGAAACCGCCGCGGCGCTCGTTTCCGCCGCGGATCTTGAGCGCGTGATCGAAACTGACGGCGCGCTGGACGCCGCGGACATGCAAATCGAGCTGGCGCGCCTGCTGGAAAAAGAAGTGTGGGGCCAGGGCTTCCCACAACCCACCTTCTGCAGCGAATTCACGGTGGAAAATCAGCGCATAGTCGGGGAGAAACATCTCAAACTCAAGCTCGCGCTGCCGGGCCGGGCGTTTGACGCGATGTTGTTCTTCGAAAATACCCCGCTGCCGCAGCGCATTCTCGCGGTATACCGGCTCGCTGTAAATGAATACAACGGCGTACAATCGCTGCAGCTCAACCTCGAACATTGGCAGGCCCGCGCATGATAAAATGCCCCGGCATGGAACCCGAACAAGTCAACGCAGTTGCAAAATGGCTCACCGATCTCAGCTCCCGATCTGAGGAGCTGGGGAGGTATCTTTGACCTGGATGCAAAACAGAAGCGTCTCCACGAAGTTGAAAGGCTCCTGACGGACCCAAACGTCTGGAGCGATCAAAAACGCGCCCAAGAGCTCGGCAAAGAAAAAAAATCTCTGGACACCACCATCACTGCGCTCACTTCGATCGCCAATTCTCTTGGCGATGCACGCGAACTGTTTGAGATGGCGCGTGCCGAGAATGACGACGCCACCATGACCGGCGTCGCCTCCGAAGTTGCGAAGCTCGAAAAAGACATAGCCGATCTTGAATTCCGGCGCATGTTTTCCAATCCCATGGATCCCAACAATTGCTTTCTCATGATCCAGGCGGGCTCGGGCGGAACCGAAGCGCAGGACTGGGCGGCAATGCTGGAGCGCATGTATTTACGCTATAGTGAGCGCCATGGCTTCGGCGTGCAGCTGCTGGAAGAATCGCAAGGCGAGGTCGCGGGAATAAAAAGCGCAACGATGAAAGTCTCGGGCGAATACGCCTACGGGCGGCTGCGTACTGAAACCGGAGTGCACCGTCTGGTGCGCAAATCGCCGTTTGATGCCGGTAACCGCCGCCACACGTCGTTTGCCAGTGTTTTCGTCTACCCGGAAGTCGATGAATCGATCGAAGTCGAAATCAACCCGGCGGATTTGCGAATTGACACTTACCGCGCCTCCGGTGCCGGCGGCCAGCACGTGAACAAGACCGACTCAGCGGTGCGCATCACGCACATCCCGACCGGCATCGTGGTGCAATGCCAGAACGACCGTTCGCAGCACCGCAATAAGGCGGAGGCCTTCGCCATGCTGAAATCCAGGCTGTTTGAGGAGGAATTAAGAAAGCGCGTTGAGGAACGGCAGGTGCTCGAGGATGCCAAGACCGACATCGGCTGGGGACACCAGATTCGTTCCTATGTGCTTGACCAATCGCGCATCAAAGACCTGCGCACCGGCGTTGAAATCGGAAATACTCAGTCGGTGCTGGACGGCGATCTGGATGATTTCATCAACGCGAGCCTCAAACAGGGAGTGTAAATGCCGGAGCAAAAGGACGAAAAATCCCCGGACACCAACCAGATCATCCAGGAGCGGCGCGAGAAACTGAGAGCGCTGCGCGGTAAAGGGGGCGCCTTTCCCAACGACTTCCGGCGCCAGCACCTCGCGGGCGAGCTGCACGCGCAGCATGGGAAAAAAGCCAACGACGCACTCGAGGCCGAGCACATCGAGGTCAGCGTCGCGGGACGGATGATGCTGAAACGCATCATGGGTAAAGCCAGCTTCGCCACGATTCAAGATATGAGCGGGCGCATTCAGCTTTACATCACCAACGACCAGGCCGGCGAGCAGGTGCACGAGGCGTTTAAACATTGGGATTTGGGAGACATCGTCGGCGCCAGGGGCATGCTGTTCAAAACCAAGACAGGAGAGCTTTCAGTGCGCGTTACTGAATTGCGTCTGCTCACAAAATCGCTGCGGCCGCTGCCGGAGAAATTCCACGGCTTGACGGATCAGGAGCAGAAATACCGGCTGCGCTATGTGGACCTGATTACCAATGATGCAACCCGAAATGTTTTCGCCGTCCGCTCGAAAATCATCCAGGCCATTCGCGAATTCATGGCACGGGACGGTTACCTGGAAGTGGAAACGCCGATGATGCAACCAATCCCCGGCGGCGCTGCAGCGCGACCGTTTGTCACCCATCACAATGCGCTCGACATGCAGCTTTACCTGCGAATCGCTCCGGAACTTTACCTGAAGCGCCTGCTGGTGGGCGGCATGGAAAAAGTGTTCGAGATAAACCGCAATTTTCGCAATGAAGGCATTTCGACCAAGCACAATCCTGAATTCACCATGCTGGAATTTTATTGCGCGTACCAAGACTACCGCTACTTGATGGATTTTACCGAGAACATGCTGCGCGAAATAGCACAAACAGCAAGCGGCTCAAGCAAAATCACGTATCAGGGACAGGAAATAGATTTCTCCGCACCTTATTCCCGGCTCAGCGTCACACAGGCGATACGGAAGTACCATCCCGAATTCAAGAACGAAAAACTCGACGACCGCGAGTACCTGGTCGGCGAATTCAAAAAACGTGGCATTGCCTACAAACCCAGCGACGGCATCGGAGGCCTGCAACTGACGTTATTCGAGCACACGACTGAACAATTACTCGTCCAACCGACCTTTATATTAGATTATCCTGCCGAGGTGTCGCCGCTCGCGCGCCGCAACGACAAGAATCCGGATATTGTCGAGCGTTTTGAACTCTATATAGCCGGGCGCGAAATCGCCAACGGTTTTTCCGAGCTCAATGATCCAGAAGATCAGGCAGCGCGTTTCCTCGAGCAGGCAAAGCAAAAGGAAGCCGGCAACCCGGAAGCCATGCATTACGATGCTGATTACATTCGCGCACTGGAATACGGTCTTCCACCTGCCGCAGGCTGCGGCGTGGGCATCGATCGGCTGGTGATGCTGTACACGGATAGTCCCAGCATTCGAGATGTGATTTTGTTCCCGCACATGCGCCCGGAAGACTAATCGCTTTGAGCTTTAATGTAACACTGAATTCACCGTTGCTCACTCCGGGCAAATTTGACACCCGCAAGTTTATTCCGGCATGAGCGCTCTCGCCCTGGCGCTAGTGCTGACCGCTGCCTTTCTGCACGCCGCGTGGAACTATTTGCTGAAGCGAACCGGAGGCGGCATCGGATTCATATGGCTGTTCGCGTTATTCTCCACGCTGATCTACGCGCCGCTGGCCTTCGGTTTGGTCATTTGGCAAAAACCGCATTTGGCTTTTATCCAGATTGCCTTTATCTGCGGCAGCGTGATTCTTCACACCGTGTATTACCTGCTGCTCGACAGGGGTTATCGCGCGGGCGATCTGTCGCTCGTTTATCCCCTCGCGCGCGGCAGCGGGCCACTGTTAGCAGTAGCTGCGGCAATTCTTGTGCTCGGCGAACGTCCCAGCCCGCTCGCGATCGCAGGCGCCATTATGATCGGTATAGGCGCATTTACGCTCACCGGCGATCCACGCAAGCTTAGGGAAAGCGGTGCGCTGCACGCGGTAGGCTTTGCGCTGCTAACCGGTACGTTTATCGCCGCCTATACGTTATGGGACAAGGTTGCGGTCAGCACACTGATGATCCCGCCGCTGCTGCAGGACTGGGGCACAAACCTGGGGCGGACATTTATGATGATTCCGCTTGCCGCACGTAATTTTGGCAATGTCAAGAAGGCCTGGAATAATTTTCGCAAAGAAGTGATTATGGTGGCAATTATGGGCCCGGCGTCGTATATCCTGATACTCAGCGCAATGGCATTCACGCCGGTCAGTTACGTGGCTCCGTCGCGCGAGATCAGCATTTTCATCGCGGCATTGATGGGAAGCCATTTTCTTGCAGAAGGTAATCTCGCGAGGCGACTGCTCGCGTCCGCGGCGATGGTTATCGGGGTAATCGCGCTCGCTGTCGGGTAGCTGTTGCCGGGGAAGCACTGATTAAGTCCCGGGTGGAGGACTTATTTAGAGGCTGTTACCAAAGTTTCCACCACGACCTGCCGGCCTGCGACGATTGCGACGCGAATTTGCTGTTGGGAAAATTGTGCTGCAAAACGCGCTCGGTATCATCTCGCAACTGAGGCATGCCCAGCGCCTCGTAGCACTCGACCATGATCGCCAGTGCCGGTTCCGTAGACGGCGTCTCCTGATAGTTGGTAATTATGGACTTGGCGCGGTTTAATGCAGCCACGTAAGCTTTACGTTTCATGTAATAAAGCGCCACCTGTAATTCGTGGTTTGCCAAGCCGTTAATCAGATAACGCGCGCGCAACGCGGAATCTTCTGCATATTTGCTGTTGGGAAAACGCGCCACAAGTTCCTTGAACGTATCATACGACTCGCGCGCCTGCTTGGGATCGCGTTCGGTCATGTCCTGCGCGCCAAGCCGGGAGATCAGTCCTAGGTTTTCGTTGAAGTTGGCAAGCCCTTTCAGATAATAGGCGTAATCGACATTGGGATGAGTCGGATGCAATTTGATAAACCGGTCGCAAGCCGCTGTCGCGGACGCCGCATCCTCCTGCTTGTAATACGCATAAGCCACTTCCAGCTGCGCCTGTTCAGCATATCTGCCATAGGGATAGCGCGCCTCCAGAGTCTCAAACTGCTTGATCGCTTGCTCGTAATTGCTGTCATCCATGTCGGCCATGGCTTTGGTAAATAGCTGACTGGCGGATTGGTTGGTGTCATCCTCCTTTGCGAAAAGGGAGCAGCCGCTTAGCAACAGTACGAGAATTAAAGCTAAACTGTGTTTCATATTCATTGCGCGAAGAGTAAGGAGTGACGAGTGAGGAAAAAAACCAGTTGTCGATCCGTGGTCGAGGGGTCTCAGCGCTTACCCCTTATCCCTCACTCTTTGCCGTCTGCCGATTATAACGCAAACGCAGCGAGGAACATCGAGCTGGTAATCCCGCGCCATTTCGCGGGCTTGCGGCTGGACCAGGCTCTGCAGCGATTGTTGCCGGAATATTCGCGCAGCCGGCTGCAAAACTGGATTCGCGCCAACCATGTATGGCAAAACGGCCGTCCGGCAGTAGCCAAACATAAAGTGCGGGGCGGTGAAAGCATCCGCGTCGCAGCCTATCCCGCAGCGGAAAGTCTGGCGCATCTGCCGGAAAAAATTCCACTGGATATTGTGTACGAAGATTCTGCTCTGCTGATCGTAAATAAGCCGCCTGGATTGGTGGTGCACCCGGGAAGCGGTAATTGGCACGGAACGCTTCTCAACGCACTGCTGGAGCATGCGCCGCAGCTTGTTGATATTCCGCGCGCCGGCATCGTGCATCGCCTGGACAAGGAGACGAGCGGCCTATTGGTGGTAGCGAAAACACTCGCATCACACACCTTACTTGTAAGGCAGCTTCAGGCACGAACAATCAAACGTGAATATCTCGCACTCGTGCACGGGATTGTCGAGCGAGACGGCAAGGTCGAAGCGCCCATTGGCCGGCACCCCGCGAAGCGCACCAAAATGGCGGTGGTAGCACGCGGCAGGCATTCGCTGACGCATTATCAGGTCATGGATCAATTCGTGGACTGTACTTTATTGCGCTGCCGCCTTGATACCGGCCGCACCCATCAAATCCGGGTGCATATGCAATCGATTGGACACCCGCTGGTAGGCGACCCGATATATTCCGGAAGAAGCAAAAAGCCGGCTTTCTTACGGCAGGCACTGCACGCCTTCAGGCTCTCTTTAGTCCATCCAGAAACACAAAAAACCATGTGTTGGCAGATGGAGGCGCCGCAGGATTTCCGGCAGTTACTGAGCGCCCTCAAAGCGGAATCTACCGATAAGGACCCGCGTTGAATTCTCCCGGACACTGGATTGTCCCGGAATGGCCGGCACCGATTTGCGTCAAGGCACTAATCACTACGCGCGTTGGCGGCTTCAGCGGCGGCCGCTATGCCAGCTTCAATCTCGGCGATCATGTTGGCGATGAGCCTTTGCTGGTGCGCCAGAACCGCGAACTCCTCCGCAACTACCTTCCGGACGAACCGAAATGGCTGAAGCAAGTGCACGGCACCAGGGTGGCAAACGCTGATGCCCCGGATACGTCGGCGGAGGCTGACGCCTGCATCACGCGCAACCAAAACAAACCGTGCGCAATATTGAGCGCCGACTGCCTTCCGCTTTTGCTGTGTGATGCCCGCGGTTCAGTCGTTGCGGCTGCGCATTGCGGCTGGCGCGGACTTGCCGCTGGAATCATAGAAAAAACCGTAAGCGAAATGCACGCAGCGCCGGAATCGCTGTTTGCATACTTCGGCCCAGCAATCAGCGCCAAAGCGTACCAAGTGGGGGCCGAGGTACGTGACGCGTTCGGCCACGAAGATGCATGTACGCAACAGGCGTTTGCCGCACGTGCGCGCGGAAAATGGCTTGCGGATCTATATTTACTGGCGCGAACGCGCTTGAACCGTATTGGAGTAAAAGAAATCTATGGCGGCAATTTCTGTACGTACACCGATTCACTCAGGTTTTTTTCTCATCGACGCGACCACACGACCGGGCGCATGGCATCCCTGATTTGGCTGGAAGGGAAAAGCAATTAAGCACTGGCTACGGTAAAATTAAATCTCCAACATTCTCAGTATTCAATGACGTCCCATACGCGCCTCGATAAATTGCATTTTTGAGTCGGCACCTTCACCAGCGCGCTGCGGAACGCTGCTTTTACAGCGACCGCCGTCGCCGATCACGAATGCCGGTCTGAATCACGGGCTGTACAAGCATTCACAATTGCGCCCCACCCTCGCAAGTTTTACCCATAGGATCGGGCATTGGTTCGATCCGGTCTGCATGGTCTTTCCAGCCAACCGGCGCCGGCTTAAGCACTTGCTTGACAGGGCATTTGGCGACAGCGCAAAGTAATACTGTCTCCATAATTAAGATGCTTTATCTTCCAGCATGAGTTCGCAACCGCAATCGTACCCGTTATTCGCCGAAGCTAATCAAACGCTGCTGAAGGACGTGTTGAAGAATCTTTCAATCGGGTACAGCCTCGATGCGGCGGACGTTTATCAACAGCTAAGCGCTGCCATTGACCGGGAGAGGTTGATAGAAATCAATAACCGCTATTACCAAAAGCAGCTTGACCTGTGGTTACGGATGCTGAGTCGCAAACCGGGGGAATCAAGCGAGCCTATCGCACAGCCGGATAAACACGACCGCCGCTTTCAGTCGGCTGAATGGAATGAGCTTCCTTATTTCGACTATCTCAAGCAATATTACCTGCTGAATTCGCAGTGGCTGACAGAGTTGGTCGAATCAGCCAAGCTCGATTGCCAAGTCAAGAAAAAACTGCGCTTCCTCACCCGACAATATATAGACGCCATGTCGCCTGCGAATTTTCCGGCGACCAATCCTGAGGTATTGAAGCTTGCCGCCGACACCGGGGGAGAATCAATCAATAAAGGTCTGAGGAATTTCCTGGAGGATCTGCAAAAAGGCCACATATCAATGACTGACGAGTCGGCGTTCGAAGTGGGCGGCAATTTAGCCACCACTCGCGGCGCGGTGGTATTTGAAAACGACCTGATTCAGCTCATCCAGTATAGTCCGCTGGCCGAAAAAGTGGGCGAATACCCCTTGGTCATAGTACCGCCCTGCATTAATAAATATTACGTGCTTGATATGCGACCGGAAAACTCCTTCGTGCGCTACGCACTCGAGCAAGGCAACAATGTGTTTATCATTTCCTGGCGCAATATTCCAGCGGCACTCGACCACCTTACCTGGAATGATTATCTTGAGCAGGGAGTGATTCAGGCCATCAAGGTTTGCTTGGCGATTACGAAAACCAAGAAACTCAATATGCTCGGTTTTTGCGTTGGAGGCACTTTGCTCGCCTGCGCCCTAGCCGCACTGCGGGCCAAACGGCGAAACCCGGCGGCGAGTTTGACGCTGCTAGCGACCATGCTGGATTTCGCCGATACCGGCGAGATCAGCGTTTATGTCGACTCAAGCTACGTACAAAAAATCGAGGCGGAGATCGGTAACGGAGGCCTCGTTCCCGGCCGAGATCTAGCGCTGACCTTCGCCAGCCTGCGAGCCAACGAGCTGGTGTGGTATTACGTAGTCAACAATTATCTAAAGGGCAGAACGCCATTTGCGTTTGACCTTCTTTTCTGGAATTGCGACAGTGCCAACCTGCCCGGTCCGATGTATGTGTACTACGTGCGCAGCATGTATCTTGAAAATAATTTGAAAAAGCCCGGCAAACTGACGATGTGCGGTGTGCCGATCGATTTGGAGAAGATCAATCTGCCCTCGTATATAGTGGCCGCAAAGGAGGACCACATCGTTCCGTGGAAATCCGCGTATGCCAGCGTTCCGTTGCTAAAAGGTAATATAGAATTCGTGTTGACCGCCAGCGGCCATATCGCGGGAATAGTCAACCCGACTGCAAACAGCAAACGCAGCTACTGGAGCGGGCCCGCGATCGGCGACGATCCAGAACAGTGGCTCGGCAGCGCTCAATTCAGCCAAGGCAGCTGGTGGCCACACTGGGCCAACTGGCTTAAGCGCAAAAGTGGCAAGCAAGTGCCGGCACCGGCTAAGCTCGGCAGCGAAAAGTATCCGGTGATCGAGGTCGCACCAGGACGGTATGTAAAAGAAAATTGTGAAATGCCCGAATCCCGGCGACATGCGTGATTTGGGTTTTGTGAATTGACTATTTTCGGGGGGCAATCATGAAAGAAAAAAGAATCGCTTTAGTTACTGGCGGGATGGGCGGGCTGGGTGAATCCATCTGCACCAAATTGGCGGACGAGGACTACCGAGTGGTCGCCACTTATTCGACGCACAACACAAAGGCTGAACAGTGGAAGGCCGAAATGAAGTCGCTTGGCTACCAGTTCTATACGGCCCAAGTTGACGTCTCAGACTTCGACTCCTGCGCACGCCTGACGGAGAAAGTCGCGAAGGAGGTCGGGCCCGTAGATATATTGATCAACAATGCCGGAATCACGCGTGACGTTACATTCAAGAAAATGACCAAGGTGGACTGGGACGTCGTTATGCAAACCAACCTCGATAGCGTGTTTAACATGACCAAGACGGTAGTGGATGGCATGGTCGAAAGGGGCTGGGGACGAATCATCAACGTGTCTTCGGTGAACGGTCAAAAAGGCGCGTTCGGTCAAACCAACTACTCTGCTGCGAAGGCAGGGATGCACGGTTTCACCAAGGCGCTTGCGTTGGAAGTGGCGAAGAAAGGCGTCACAGTCAACACCATTTCTCCGGGTTACATCGGCACCAAAATGGTAATGGCGATTCCAAAGGAAATCTTGGATACAAAAATTCTGCCGCAAATCCCGGTAGGGCGGCTAGGGAAGCCTGAAGAAGTTGCCGGGTTGATAATTTACCTGGCTTCAGATGAAGCGGCTTTCATCACTGGCGCCAACATATCGATCAACGGTGGACAACACATGTTTTAAAAACTAAAAATAGCCCCGCCGGGACGCGGCGGGGCCAGCCTTTATATTAAGGAGACCTTAAAGATAAAGGAGGAGGATTTGTTATCAGCGTCCCTTCTTAGAGCTGCTTTTTGTTGTACTGGACGCAGAATTCGCGGACTTTATCCCGGTGCCTGCAAGTTCTGAAACTTCCTTGGCAGCTTTAGTCATGCCGTCAACCGCGGCTTGAGTCGCCGCGATGGTGGATTTGAGCGCAGCGAGCGCCAGGTCTGAGCCGCCGGGTGCCGACTTGGTTGTCTTCTCGATGACATTCACCAAATCCTTGGTGTAAGCGGATAAACTTTCTTCAAACAATTTGGTAAGTTCGGCTTGTGTCTGTGAAGCTACTTCATAAACGCTGCGAGAAAAATTCAGCGCTTTCTCCACTCCCGATTCAGCCAGCTTTGCCCGCAATGCCATCACTTCCCCAAGGTCTTTTAACTCACTTAATGATTTTGCGTTCTTGGCGTTCTCTTCAACTGCTTGCTTGGCCGCTTCTAGTTGCAGCTTGACCAAGCGCTCTGCGCTTTCCATCGTGATCTTCGTGAAACGCAGCACATTCTCTAAGCTATTTTTATTAAGTTCGGGATACGGGCCCTTAAACATGGTGGAAATCCTCTGAAAAAATTAAGACGAATCCATAACACTCTTGTTGCACTGCAACAAACACCATATTAGAGATCGCCTCTCAATTTGTCAAGAATTTTTGCTGCAGCGCGACAGACGTATCGTGCGACCATTATTCAACTAAATATTTTTTATTCCGAATCATGCGGTTATAATATGGCATATGCCTATTGCGCCGAACATAATCGAGCCTATCCGACGCGGCCTGATCTTAAGGAGTTTGCGACATGACTGATGCCCCGAGAATCATCAAGAAATATCCGAACCGGCGGCTCTACGACACCACCACCAGCAGCTATATCACGTTGAATGATGTCAAAGGGCTGGTACTCAAGCACCTGGAATTCCGCGTGGTCGATGCCAAAACCACTGAAGACCTGACTCGCAGCATCCTTCTGCAAATTATTCTCGAGGAAGAAAACGCGGGCGTGCCTATGTTTTCCAGCGACATGTTGTCGCAAATCATTCGTTTCTATGGCAATGCAATGCAAGGCATGATGGGCAGCTACCTCGAAAAAAATATCCAGACATTCATCGAAATGCAACGCCGCCTGCAAGAGCAATCGCGGGCCATGTATGGCGACAACCCGATGCTCAATGCCGACACCTGGGCTCAGTTTCTCAAATTTCAGGGACCGGCGATGCAAGGTTTGCTAGGAAGCTATCTGGAGCAAAGCGCAAACATGTTTTTGGATATGCAAAGCCAGTTGCAAAAACAAACGCGAAGCCTATTCGGCAATTTTGGATTCCCCGATTTCGGAACGGCGCCGCAAAAGGCTTCTGCAACCCAAGAGGCCCCTAAATCAGCGGCGCCTGAGGCAGAATCAGATAAGCGCGCCGGAGACAAAAAATCCTCCTGAATGAAAGAGGGCTTTGTTCCAACGCACGCCTGGGTAAGGCGCGTGCTAGGAGCGCCACGGAATCGCAGGAAATAAAAAACTCGTCGGGAAGGAGATTCAAGAAAATCGAGGATGTTTTCAGCGAAGCGGCAGGCCCGGACACCCCGCGCAATTTACCATACTCGCCCCTTCGAAATTTGCGCCTTGCAGTTTTGCATCCTGTAAATCCGCGTCTTCAAGATTGGCGCCCTTTAAATTTGCCGAATTCAAATTGGCTCCCGTAAGCACCGCTCCCTTGAGATTCGCTCGTACCAAATTGGCGCCCTCCAGATCCGCGCCTTCCAGGTCGGCACTCAGCAGATTGGCATGATACAAGGTAGCCCCCTTCAGTCTGGCACGTTTTGCCACCACGTGCGTTAAACTGGCGGATGTCAAATTAGCGCCTTCCAAGTTGGCGTCCCGCAAAATGGAATTGTAAAGAAACGCATTCTGCAGATTCGCTTTTTCCAGGTTCGCTCCCTCAAAGTTTGATTCATAAAGCTGCGCAAACTGCAGATTGGCTCCCCGCAAGTCCGCTTTGCGGCAATCGCTGTTGGGCTGCTTATCGCACGTATAGCCTTGGGCTTGAGCCGCAAAAAACCAGAACAGCATGGTGCAGACCGACCCCAGCATTAGCAGGAACTGACTTGAACTTCTCATTTCACGCTCTCCTTTTGCATTGGTGTGTGACATTCTTTGAGAAATGTTTCAACATCAGACAGGTCCCTGGTGCGCCGCATGGGCGGCAGACTCTGCCAGATTTTGCGGCCATAAGCCCTCGACACTAAGCGTTGATCGCAAATCATCAGCACGCCGTGATCGGTTTCGTCGCGAATCAAACGCCCCGCTCCCTGCTTCAATGATATTACCGCGTGTGGCAATTGGTACTCCATAAAGGCGTTGCGCCCTTGACGATTGATTTGTTCGATGCGTGCAGCAAGCACCGGGTCATCGGGGGGCGCGAACGGTAGTTTATCAATCACCACCAGCGAAAGCGAGGGCCCGCGCACGTCAACGCCTTCCCAAAACGATTGGCTGCCGACCAGGACAGCGTTGCCTAACCTGCGAAAGCGCTCCAATAGTTCGCTGCGCGATCCTTCCCCTTGGGCCAGCAGAGGGTATGTAAGCTCCTGCTTTTCGAACGCCACTTTCAATAGCGCCTGAGCTTCTCGCATGGCGCGCAGGGCGGTAAACAATAAAAAGGCGCGGCCATGGTTCGCACGCAGAAGCGGCAGCGCGGCCTGAATCACCGCTTCGGTATAATCCGTGCGGTTGGGATCATCGGGCAGGCCTTCCGGGATATAGAGCAAGGCCTGCTTGGCGTAGTCGAAAGGGCTGTCCCACGAAGCGGCCTTTGCGTCTTGCAAGCCCATTTCCTCCTGATAGTGCCGGAAATCGCCGTGTACTGAAAGCGTCGCGGAGGTGAAAATTAACGCACGCGCACTGCTTTCGATTTGCCTGCGGAAAATTTCGGAAATCGACAAAGGTGTACAGTTAAGCTGCAGCGCCTGGTTGAAAACCTCGGCCCAGCACACTTGCCCGGATTCGGCGCCATGCCATCGCCGTATTTTGCCCAGCATCTCAAGACAACGCCGCAAGCAATTACGCAGTCCTTCGCCGCGTTCCGCCTGACTTGAAAGCAATTCAGCTAAAGCGCCGAGTTTTTCGCATAAGCCTTCGATGGCCGCATTGAATTCGGCGTTCCCCTGTAATGATTGTTGTGTCAAGCGCGCGCTATCCTCATTCACAGCCAACCGCAAATCTCGCGCGGCTTTGTCCAAAGCGGCAGCAGCCTCGGGTAATGCCACAAACTCGCGCGCACTGGCCAGCGCTTCGCTTCTGGAATCGCGCCCGAGCTCTAGGATTTGTCCCGTGCTTACGCTCTCGCCGAAGAACAGGCTGGCAGTTTCAGGCAACTGGTGAGCTTCGTCGAAAATGACCGTGTTGCATGCAGGCAGCAATTCCGCCACACCCTCATCGCGCAACATTACGTCTGCAAAAAATAAATGATGATTCACCACGACTACGTCTGCTTGCTGCGCCTCCTTGCGCGCGTTCATCACAAAGCACTCGCGATAGTTGGGGCATTCCTGGCCGAGGCAGTTTTCCCGCGTGGAGGTCACATGCAACCAGACACCCGCATTCTCTGGCACATCACTTACACCGCTTTTGTCGCCTGACAAAGAAGCCCGCGCATATTTGGCGATTAAGCCCAGATACCCGGCTTCCTCGCGACTAATGAACCTGCCTTCGTTCATCGCCTGATTCAATCGGTAGTGGCAGACGTAATTGGCGCGCCCCTTAAGCAGCGCTACGGTGACCGGCAACTTGAGCGCGCCGCGTACGGTTGGAATATCGCGGTTGAACAGCTGATCCTGTAGTGTCTTCGTTCCGGTGGAAATTATCACCTTGCCGCCCGAAAGCAGCGCCGGAACCAAATAAGCAAAGGTCTTACCGGTGCCGGTGCCGGCTTCCGCGATCAGCACCGAGTTGTGTTCGAGTGCTTCCGCGACGGCGCGCGCCATCTCAACCTGACCCTGACGCACGCGAAAATTGCGCACGGCCTGCGCTAGCGGACCGCTATTGGAAAATATCGAATGCAGAATATCAGTCAATCAGATGGCGGCGGAATTTGAATCCACTCTCCTATCAATAATCAACGAGTTCGATGCACTTCGCCGTCGCCCACCGAGGCTTGTAGTTTTTCATTTTCAGTAAGTTTAAAATTTACAGTAAAGAACACGCAACGTATAGAACCAGATTATCAGTCACCGCTCAAATTGGGTTCAAGCGATGCAGCCTGAAATCCGCAATACTGCTCTATAATTGAACCAGCCTACGCGGTTAAAAAGGGCTTTCGGTTTCGCAAGTTGTGATAGCCGACTTATTAATGGCACCCCCTGGCTGACTCGCATTCACTCGGGTTCAATATGGACAGTACCTATTTAACCTTGAAGAGCCTGCACATCCTTGGCGCAGTGATTTTCTTGGGAAACATAATCGTCACAGGCTGGTGGAAAGTGATGGCAGATAGGACACGAAATCCGGTGATCATTGCGTTTGCGCAGCGGCAGGTAACGCTTACGGATTATATTTTCACTTCCGGCGGTGCCGCTCTTATTCTAGCCACGGGCTTAGGTAATGCCATGCTCCATAATATGGCGCTTCTGGACACCCGGTGGCTGTCATGGGGATTCTGGCTTTTTGTCATATCCGGCATAATTTGGGCAGTAATTTTAATTCCGCTGCAGATCGTGCAGGCGAAGATTGCCCGCCGGTTCGCGGGTGGCGGTGAAATCCCGCAAAAGTATTGGACACTTGGGCGCCTCTGGGTGTTTTTCGGAACGCTGGCCACAATTATTCCTTTGGCCAACCTGTATTGGATGGTGTTCAAACCCTTATGAGCGCGCTAACCTTGCACTCCACTGGGCTCGCTCGCCAATCCCGATGACACTCCCGGAACGCCTTGGCAAGTACGCGATTCAGGAAGTGCTCGGTGAGGGCGCGATGGGGATCGTCTACAAAGCCTTTGATCCGCACATTCGCCGCATTGTCGCGCTCAAAGTCATCCGCAAGGAATTTACGGAGGACGACCAGGGGGTGACGATGATTGCCCGTTTCAAGAACGAAGCGCAGGCGGCAGGCCGACTCAGCCACCCGGGAATTGTCGCAATCTACGAATATGGTGAGGAGGACGCCGTCGCCTATATTGCGATGGAGTACGTAGAGGGCAAAGGTCTGCGTGATTATTTTCAGGGCGGCACGCGTTTCGGTTTGAGCGACAGCGTCAGCATCATGAGCCGGCTTCTCGATGCGCTTGCCTACGCGCACGACGCAGGTGTGGTTCACCGTGACATCAAGCCTGCGAACATTATAATCATGGGCAACGGCGGGCTGAAGGTGGCCGATTTCGGCATTGCCCATCTCGACTCGTCGAATTTGACGCAAGTCGGGACAATCATGGGGACGCCCGGATACATGGCGCCGGAGTTGTACACTGGATCGGGCGTGGACCGACGCGCCGATATTTTCTCGGCGGGCGTCCTACTCTACCAGCTTCTGACGGGTGTCAAGCCGTTTGCCGGGACTACCGAGATAGTTGCCTACAAGATTTGCTTTGAACCCCATATCCAACCGTCCAAGTTCGTTCCAGAATTGGAGCCGACGAGGTTTGACGGCGTGGTCGGCAAAGCGTTGGCAAAGGCACCCGACGAGCGATATCAGACTGCACGGGAGTTTCTCGAATCGATTGAGGACGCCTATTCCGCGCTGGTCGGCTCCACGGAGCCCCCGACGGTTATTAACGTGACCCTCCCGACTGGAGCCAGTTCCCACGGTTCGCATTCGAGAGGACCCAAGACCGATTCGGTGCCTGGCACCATTTCTGCTTCTCCGGCACGCTGGAACCCGGACCTGCTGAAGCAAATCGAGCAGCAACTCACTCGTTATCTGGGACCTGTGGCAAAAATCATAGTCAAGCGGGAAGCGAAGACGACCACTGAACTTGACGCTCTTTACGCCGTGCTGGCGGAAGAACTCGGGAGTGCGCAAGACAAGAAGGATTTTCTCGCTTGGAAAGAGCGCCTCGAGGGCGTCCCATCGTCGAAAGAAAAAAGCGCAACCGATAAGGGAGCCGACGTCTCTGGACCGCTCACCGCGCAGGAAATCGAACACGCGACACGCCAGCTGGCAAGATATCTTGGACCAATTGCCCGAATCGTAGTAAAAAAGGCTGCTTCCGATGCCACCAGCCGAAAAGGGTTCTATTCGATGCTTGCAGAGCACCTCAGAAGCGAGAACGACAGGCAGCTGTTTTTGCGCGACGTCCGCGCAGCGTCCCTAAAAGGCGTGTGAAAGGCTTCATTAAGGCTGCGCACCAAGTGACTGTAATAGGAGCTCCATATATCGTTATTTACGACATAATTTTCGCGATGAGTTTAATTGCGGCGCAAATTGCGTTAGCAAATATGATCCGTTGGTTTGCAAACAATTGACTGATATGCAAAGCGTTCCGAGCGCTCGGCGATCAATGTATCAATCATGAAAAGCTGGGTACAATTGCTCAGTTGGGCAGGGGCATTGGCTTTAAGCCCGCGCGCCGCCCGGCGCCGCGAATGACAGCGCAGAACATATCTCCTATATGGGAACACTGAATCACCTGTTTCAGAGCAATAAGGCATGGGCCAGCCGCATCACGCGGCAGGACCCGGAATTCTTTAGAAAGCTTTCGCGGCAGCAGTCTCCCGCCTATCTCTGGATTGGTTGTTCCGACAGCCGCGTGCCCGCAAATGAGATCGTCGGACTCCTGCCAGGGGAACTGTTCGTGCACCGTAATGTCGCGAATATCGTGGTACATACCGATCTCAATTGCTTATCTGTAATGCAGTTCGCCGTGGACGTCCTCAAAATAAAAGATATTATTATTTGCGGCCACTATGGTTGCAGTGGAGTAAAGGCGGCGCTGCGCCAGGAACGCCTGGGCTTAATCGACAACTGGCTGCGCCACGTTCAGGATATACGTCAGAAGCACGAGGCACGGCTGGCCGGTTTGTCGGATGATGCGGTCCGTTGCGACCGTCTGTGCGAGTTAAACGTCGTTGAGCAAGTCACCAATGTCTGCCAAACCACCATAGTGCGGGATGCATGGGCGCGTGGGCAGGAGTTGGAGGTGCACGGTTGGATTTACGGGCTGCACGACGGGATTTTGCGCGACTTGAACGTAACGACGGCCAACCTGCATGAAACCGCCCCGACCTACCGTGCGGCGATAGCCGCTTTGTCTTGATTCAAGGAGGTCATATGCGGATGACCAGACCGACTTTCGGCGCATTCAACCAAGGTGAGATCCCCAAAATCGCGTGCTTCAACAAGGCCACGATTGCGCTCGGCGTCAGCTTCGATGCCTTAATTGCGGCCATGCAGGTGTTCGTGGATAAACATGTGGTGCCGGTATGGGGCACGCCAGCAAAGCTCATCAAGTCCAAAGGATTCGTGAAAGGCGCGTGGGCCATGGTTTTCCTCGACAATGCCGATCAGCCTGGCGCGCTTGCTTATCACGACCTCACACCTGACGGGCTACCCGAGGCCAAAGTGTTTGTCAAGACCACCCTGCAAAATAACGACCTGGTCAGCGTTTCGGCATCTCATGAATTGGTAGAAATGCTGGTGGATCCAGCCATCAACCTGATGACGACGGGTCCTGATCCCAAGACGATCTACGCATATGAAAGCGCGGATCCGGTCGAGGCGCTAAGTTTCCCGGTCGGCGGAATTCCGATGACTGACTTTGTATATCCCGCCTATTTCGAAGCTTTCCATAAGCCGGGCTCAGTGCAGTTCGACCGTCTCAAGAAAGTTACGAAGCCGTTTCAGATTCTTTCCGGGGGATATCAAATTATCTTCAAGAATGGCAGGTGGACCCAGATTTTCGGCTCTGCGTCGAAAAAGAAACGCTTTGCGCGGGAGGACCGTCGCGGCCACCGCAGCGAGATGCGCAAAGCGCAGAGATTAGTCTGCGCGTCAACAAAGGAAATCGAGCGGGCACAACGTAATAACTGAAGGGCATCCGCCAAGCGATAGTCTACCGATCGAACGCCTATTGTTTGGGAATTGCTTCTAGCCGAACCCCGGAAAGCAAAACCTTCTACATGAGAGCCTCCGAAAAAAGCCTGTCTTCCGCGCGAATCATCGACCTTGGATTGGGTTTCTGGCCTGCGAAGATATTATTGTCCGCAGTGGAACTCGGGCTTTTCACCACGTTGAACAACAAGTCGTTAACCGGAGAAAAACTGCGGGATATCCTTGGCCTACACCCAAGAGCAGTTCCGGATTTTTTCGACGCGTTGGTGGCGCTCCACCTTCTGGATCGCGACGGCGAGGGTCCGCAAGCATTGTACCGAAATACCGAAGAGTCTCGGCTCTTTCTCGTCCGCAACAGCCCCGAATACATGGGTGGTATTCTCGAAATGGCCAACGAGCGCCTTTACCGGTTTTGGGGCGATCTCACAGAAGCGCTCAAGACCGGCAAGCCCCAGAATGAAATCAAACATACGGGCGAGTCCATGTTCCGCAGGCTTTACAGCGATCCCAAACGACTGGAACATTTCATAAACGCAATGAGTAGCATTTCCACTCCCAATTTTCGCGCCCTGTCGGAGAAATTCGATTTCGCCCGGTACAATATACTTTGCGATATCGGCGGCGCTGCGGGCAAGCTGTCCATTATTGTTGCAAGGCGGCACCCGCATCTGCGTTGCATTACGGTGGATCTTCCCGTGGTGACGCCGATCGCCAAGCGCGAAATTGCCGCGGCGGGACTTTCGAGTCGGGTTTCAGCAGAGTCCATCGATATTTTTTCTGAACCGCTGCCGGCCGCGGACGTGATTACGATGGGGTTGATTCTGCACGATTGGAACCTGGAAAAGAAGATGCAGCTTATCCGGGCCGCATTCAACGCGCTGCCGCCGAGGGGCGCTTTAGTGGTGATTGAAAACCTCATCGACGATGCTAGACGCGAGAATGCGTTTGGCCTCATGATGTCGCTCAATATGCTGATTGAATTCGGGGACGCGTTTGACTATAGTGCAGCCGATTTTTTCGGATGGTGCCGCAGCGTCGGTTTCCGCGAGATGGAGGTTATCCCTCTGGCGGGCCCAGCAAGCGCAGGCATCGCCCACAAATAGCGCGGATTGTTAGCAATCAGGTGCCTTGCATTTCGGAAAATACTATAATCCTTTTGCAGGGGTGAAAATCCATGATCAAAAACTGCACAGTTTGGCGTCTGCCGCTGTTTGTCGGTTCAGGGCCGTCCCCAGGAGCTAGCGTGCCGGCTAAGCTCGGTTTGGGGTGCGATCCCAATCCGGTTGGTCCAGGATTGTTGGCTGATTTGACTTGCGGGCTTGCTTTAATCTGTCTGGCGACCTGGATTAAGCGGGTGTGGGGCTTCCGGCAAAATCCGTCTTGAGGCGAGTTGGCCAAAACGAGCGAACCATGCTATTGCACGTTTCACAAATTCAAGCCGAGATGAAAAGTAGCGCCATGGAAATGCTCTCGGCTCTGGAAAAGGAGCCGAGGTCTTTTTGGGTCATAGTCGGATCTGCGCTTCTCTGTAGCATAGGCATTGCCGACTTTTTGACGGGAATTGAGATTTCCTTCTCCCTCTTTTATCTGATTCCGATTGCGCTGATTACCTGGTTTACAACGGCACGCCTCGGAATAATGTTCGCCTTCGCCGGTGCCATCGTATGGTTAATCGCGGATTTGGCCGCGGGCTCGCTGCACGCAGCCCCATTTGTTTATATTTGGAACAGCGCGATACGCTTGGGCTTCTTCGCACTCACGGTTGGTTCGTTGGACTTGATAAAAACTCTGGAACGTGAAAAGAACATTGCCCGCATTGACTACGTAACGGGCCTGCTGAATACGCGCTACTTTCACGATTTGGCGCAAAGGGAAATCAACCGCTCGTCGCGATCCCGAAATCCCTTTACCACGGCCTATATTGACCTCGACAATTTCAAAGCCGTCAATGATTCGCTCGGACATGCGGCCGGCGACAAGGTTCTTTGTTCGGTGGCGGATTGCATGCAACGACATTTGCGCAAAACGGATATCGTCGCTCGAATCGGCGGCGACGAGTTTGCCATTTTCTTACCCGAGATCGGATCGACTTTAGCTAAGCCGGTCATTTCAAAAATGCACAACAAGCTTCTGGAAGAGATGCAAAAGAACAATTGGCCCGTGACATTTAGCATCGGCGTACTGACGTTCACCGAGACGCCGTCCTCGGTAAAGGAAGCGCTTCATATGGTGGACCAAATGATGTACTCGGTGAAAAATAAGGGCAAGAACAATATCACCTTTGCTACTCACCCGACGCAGCGCCTATCTATTGCCAAAGAACTCGGACGTTATGAAGCTTGACGGTGATTGATTTCCAGGCATGTCTGCGAAACATGGACGAGCGCAAAATCCAATCGGACTGGTCAAAGAGGGGCTACAGCTTCGGCGTCTGGATCGATCCACCCGGGCAAGTATGGGAAGGATACGTACACGATTCTGACGAGCTGTTGCTTCTCGTGGAGGGCCAAATCGAGCTTGCTTTTCTCGGTGAATCCTTTAGCCCCAAAATTGGGGAGGAAGTTTTGATTCCTGCCGGAGTGAGCCACACCGTTCGCAATATCGGTAACTCGGCCAACTGCTGGTATTACGGCTACAAGAATAGATAAAAAACACTCAGCGATCCGGCAAGTATTTAAAGAGCCAGATTGCCTTAAAGCGGGAGTTGGTTCCTCCAGCACTGCAAAGGGCTCATGTACAGGAAACCTTCTCCTCTGCAGCTGTTCTTCCCCTTGCAGTCGTTTTTCGCAGTCTTGCACTCGCTTAAGCCTTTGCAGCCATTCACGCCCATGCACTTCACCTGCCCGGTTTGGTTAAAGTGGGGATCCGCGGTTGAACAACCTGCGACAAATAGAGCCGCAGCTGCAACAGCCAAAGCGGTACTCGAAAGTCTCGTTGCTAGATTCATGGCGAAGCGCCTTCGAGATAGCGGTTGATCGCGAGCGTGCGCTTCTTTAGACTTTTAAAGCGAACTGATGCAACCGTCATGTCAGTCGGCAAAAAATGCAGATTTGGTTCACCCAATCATAGCCTTAGCGGATTTCATCGACTTTGATATAGATTCTATTTTGGATACTGTTGCGCTCTGAATCGCGCGATGCCAGTCCCGAGTTTTGCAGCGTTTGGCTTTCTGCGATTCCGCCCAGTCCCATCCATTCACCCAATCTCCCGGATATCACACTGGCGATTCTCTGGGCAATCACGGTTCCATCCGGTCCGACGCGTTCGCGTTGCGGGCTGACTTCCAGTGTCACCAGTTCGCCGGAAACACGCGGCCTCACATAGAAGCCGGTTGCGGCTTCGCGAAATTGCGAACTTTTTATGACCTGTGCTCCTTGCGGCGTTTGGACGACCGTTTCTACCGGCATAGGTACCGATTGCCCGACTTGAATATAGGCTTCACGGCCTTCCAACACTTGTAATTGCTGTACGTTAGTTTCGTCACTGTGGGATACGCTGCCTTGAACTTCGGCGCGCAGGCTATTTCCGCTTTGCTGTCGCTCGACGATCAGTCCACGGCTCGAGCGCGTGGCAGGCGGTACGACCACGCGAGCATTGCCGCTTGCCGCAGTACCGGACAATTGCGCTGAACCCTGTGTAGCCGACAAGCCATTATCCTGCTTCACTGTGACCAGCAGCCGGCGCGGGATAGTATCAATAGCTGCGAGCATTTGCTTGACTTCAGCGAGATTGGCGCGAGTGGTGCGTATTATGAGCTGATTCTGCAGACCGGTAACCGTGCCGCCTGCTCGGTTGACAAACGGCTGCACGACGGGCAACACATCCTGGGCAGTGCGGTGCTTGAGTGTAATGACTTCAAGCTCAAGCTGTTCCGCCCAAACTGAAAGCGGCGGGCACAAGATCAAAGCCGTAAAAAATCCCGTCAACAATTTACCCCTGATGCGCCTCGTGACCGCCTCAATGTTTGTGTTGTGCTTTTTGCAGCCAATGGGTTTCATATTCGCTGATCTTTTTGTTGATTTCCGGAATTGCGGCTAACGCGGCTTTCTCACCTTCAATTATAGCGGCCTGTTTCTGGTCGAAGTCCGTTGCGCCGATATTTGCGACATTGGGCCGAATCACCACGTCTGCCTCAGCGAGTTCATAGGCACTCATGGAGCGGCTCATGATGCTGAATGTTTGCAGCAGGATATCAATGGTATCGTCGACTTTGGTGATTCTGGGCTGGCTGCCGACATCCACGGCAATCACGATATCCGCACCTAGACTTTTCGCCGCCCGTACCGGAATTGGGCTGACCAACGTGCCATCCACATATTCCCGTCCATTAATGCGAACCGGTTGAAACACCCCAGGGATACTGCTTGAGGCACGGACCGCAATACCGGTATTGCCGGTGCGGAATACCACCTCCTGGCCCGAGTGCAAATCGGTAGCCACCACCGCGAATGTCTTGTCGAGTTTTTCAATTGGCCGGTTATTCAGCGCCTTATTCACAAAATTTTGCAGGGATTCACCTTTAATGAATCCGCGGTCTGGAAAAACCAAATCGCCCACGCTGTCCTCATTTATTTTCATAGCGATTTTCTGCAGTTCGTCGCCGCTGTAACCGCCGGCATATAATGCGCCGGCAAGGCTGCCTGCGCTGGTTCCCACCACAATTTCAGGCATGATGCCCTGCGCTACCAATGTTTCGATGACACCGACATGAGCAAATCCGCGCGCAGCGCCGCCGCCAAGAGCCAATGCTATCCGCGGGGGTGGCGGCGTCAAGGTCTCGGGAGCGGTTTCTGCCGGCTTGGTTTCTGCGGCGCTTGGTTTTTCAGGCGCCTGCTGCAACAGGGTGCAGCCGCATAACAGACACGAGAGAACCAGGGCCGGGTATCTAACGGAATAAAACATCGCCCGGGTAGTTACAATTCACCAGGTCAACCGCCATTAAGGCAGCATGCGCTGAAACACTCCGTCCTTTTCCAACAACAGATGCCCCAGCGCGCCGGCAATATGGATGGCGACCAAGGTTATGAATAAATAAGAGGTATAGACGTGGATTCGGTTAAACAAATAATAGATGGCTTTGTCGTCCCACCCAAGAACCGGCAGCAGGTAGCCAAAAAATCGGATTCCGTACTTGGTAAAATTCGATTCAATAAAACCGCTCAGCGTCATCGCCACCAAGCAAATATAGAACATGAAATGATTGGCCTTTATGGCCTTGACTTGCCAATCAGCAATTATGACCGGCAACGGGGGTGCCGCATGGGTCAGTCGCCAGCAGATGAGCCACACCAGGGGTATTGCAGCGACCAGCCCTATGGATTTATGCAAATTATAAAAATAGGCCACCGGCGGGGTGCCTTTGGGAATTCCCACCATATGCCAGCCAACACCGTAAAGCGTGAAGACCAGAACCACAAGCGACCAATGCAGCGCAATTGCAGTTGGCGGATATTTAGCCGGAGCCGAATTCACTTGAGAATTTAATAAGAGCCGAAGGCGAAAATTTAGTCATTTGCAATTGTACAGACCTAATGGTGCGATGCCGTTATTTTTACGCCGACTTCGACCCTGCTTGGAAAACAGATAAAACGGCCAATTGGTATCGTTAGAGTTAATGGGCGCGCCAATCAGCAGCCTAAGGCCTGTCCAAGCTTCCGACAGCCTTCGGATAGGTCACGACGCCCCACGGAATTTTCAGCCCTGAAATTATCTTTACGGGCTCATAGGTTTTTGCGTCGACGACATAGAGATTATTTGATCGGCCGCATGCGACAAGAATCCGCGCATCATCGGGAGTAAAGCTGAAGTGCCAGCATCGGGCCCCAATCGGAATGTTCTTGATGAGAGAAAAGTTCTTGGTGTTGAACACCTGCAGCTGCTTGGAGCGCGCGGCGGCCACAAATAGCCGTTTGCCTTGACGGTCAAAAGCGAGTCCGTAGGGTGCGTCGCCCGTCGGCACGGTCTTTATAATATCCAACTTGCGGCTAAGAATGAGAAGTTTGTTAGAAAACTCCAAAGTAACGGCATACATTTTCCCGTCCGGCGATACCTTGATACCTCGGGGCCGGTTGCCATATTTGGTTGTATCGATAGTCTTGACCAGTTTGCCATTTGAGATATTGTAGACCGTAACAGTATTATCCCCTTCGTTCGTCACCAACATAAGCTTCCCGTCAGGCGAAAATTCAATGCCCTCCGTTTCGGGGCCGCTGAGCATGGTTTCGATGAGCCGCCAGTTTTCAAGATCGAGAACCGCAATTCCGGCAGGCTTCTTCTGCTCTTCCTTCCCGGATTTTTCGCCCTGCTCGCCCTCTGGGGCGCCTTCCCCCGCACTGGGCTCATAGCTCACATATGCGCGATTGTGATACACACGAATGAACTCCGGATTTTTACCTATCGCTATATGCTTTACCGCTTCGCGCGTCGCAGTATCGATGACCGATATGTTGCCGCTATCCTTGTTGGCGGTGAGTACGTATTTTCCGTCTGGCGTTATGCCAATTCCGCGCGGCTCCTTGCCTTGAATATCGATCGTCGCGACGGGCTCCAAAGTATCAAGATCAATCACCGTAACGCCGTCTTGTTGATTCGATACATAGGCAAAAGGCGCGGCGAATGCCGGGACGGTGATGAATGCAGCCAACAGCACAACTGTTTTCAGCATGCGATAGACCCCTTATCATAAACAGACGCGGCTAAAAGCATCAGCCGCGCCAATAATACGACAACCGCTTTGGGAAAAGTTCCGCTTACAAAACAAAAGCGGCGCCTTTGGGGAGCGCCGCTCAAATTTACAGAGTCGAACTTCGATCAGAAGAACAGAATCGCGCCAAGTGAGAACTGGTGCGACGCGTTCTTGCCGCCGCCAGCTGCCGTCGCTCCGGTCGCCTGGCTGCTTGAGTGGATGTCGTCATACTCTTCCACCAGGGTGATCGACTTGGTCAGACTGTATTGCAGCATTTGCGTACGCATGCGGTTGAAGTTAACCAGCGTCGCGGCGTTTGCGGCGTTTTCGTCCGCCGCATACGTCAAACGGCTGAAGCCATAGCTAAACCCGGGTTTCCACTTGCCGAAAGCGTGTTGCACCTGGATATAACCGCCATCCGAGTTGCGCTTGTTGCCGGCAGCATCGATACCTTGGCAAAACAGGCAGGTTGTACCCACGCCTCTCGCCTGATAGAAATAGATCACCGGCTCGAAGCCATAAACATTGCCTTTGATACCCATATCGCCCGCAAGCGCGGTAAAACCATTATTGATGGTTGGACCTACGCCATCCGCACTGTTAAGGGTGGATCTTTGCATCATACCGCTCACCCATAAGTGAATGCTTTTTATATCTTCGTTCACATTGAAATCATACGTGCCCTTCGCTTGGAACATGGGCAACGTATGGCCGGAAGCAGTCTGTCCCCCGAGAAGACCTGAATACATGGTGAGGGGCTGGAAGATACCTGCTGAAACCTGGGCTCCGTCCCAGCTCGGGCTAATGTAAGTGATTTGCGGAATCCAGTCGGCGTAGATGTAACCAAAACCAATACGCCCCAAAGTGGTGGTTCCCGGCGCGTTCGCGGTAGTAAATGTGGAGTTGCCACCGACACCCAGCAAGGTCATATCGCTCAATATCGCGTCAGAGGCGAAAAGACCCAGGTCGCGACCAAACTTGAAGGTCCCCATGTCTTTGTCGCCGAACGTCAGGAAGTTTTGCCGCATGTTGATTTGCGAAAGCGACAGGGCACTGTTACCGGGAGAGTTAGAAATACCGGGGTAGAAACCGGCGGTAATTCCGATATCAAAACCTTCCTGCATGGTCTTGGCTGAGAATACAAATGCCGAAGGCAACAACCCGCTGTTGACCTGGGAGGCATTAGAGCCTTGCGAAGACGGAATCGGAGCCGCGCATGCCAAGCCACCCACGACCACGTTGGCATTGTTATCGCAATGAGTGTAGGTATAAAACGCATTGACTTCGCCGCTAAACGACAAATCCCAGTCGCCTGCCTTAACATTAAAGGCATGTGCAGCGCTCGCGCCACACAACGCGAAGGCACCCGCTACGGCCATGCTTAGCTTCTTATGCTTTACCATATTCTTCCTCCTTAAAAGTTGAATGACTCGCGCTTAATTACTAGAGCAATCGTGCTCTATTTGAAATCACGATGTCAAGTCCAAAAGCAACAGACTAAATTTATTGTTGCGAAAAAGATACATTTTATTGAATAATCCTTATGTTACTTTGGCTTAGCTTGATACTCGCTAGCAATTCTCATGCCATAATTTTTCCGTGGATAATGCAGATCGCCGATTTGCTAGGCATTTGTGGAAACAAAGAAAAAATATATCCACCTTGCGCCAATGCTGCAAGGGCTCGGGATGGCGTTCAAGGAGCGTGACATTGTGTAACTGTTAGTGGATACCATAGTGGCGTAAGCTGATAAACCGGCTTGTTATCTGGGAATCACTCATCAGGCGGGAAACCAGTTAATAAACTCTCTTGGGAAAGCCTGATCTGCGCGAAATCCTAACGTCATTTAACGAGCTCGGGACGATCGGAGTAAGCATGAATCACTTTCGGGAATCGGGACGCGGAGACGTATGACTTAAGGAAAACAGTTACCATGTCCCAGCCAAAATCACTCAAGCGCCTGATGCTCTTCTATGCGCTCGGCTACTTGTTGCTCGTGCTTGCCAGCGGCGCGCTCGGCGGTGCCGGGCTATACCTTTGGCACCAGTCGTCTGAAGAATCGCTGCGCATCAATTCCATGGTGGGAGAAATTCAGGAAATGCGGGGCAACCTCTATCGCCAAGTCAAAGAGGTGTTCGATGCGGTTTTTTTAAGCGACACGGACGCCGCAAGACAGTACCAGGAGTACCAGAAGCGCATCGAGCGGCATCTCGATAACTTGGACAATGTTGCTGCGTACAACGAGGAGCACGAAGCCATTAACCGCATGCGCCAAGCCTATTACCTGATCGAAGACCAAGCCAAGGATATCGCCCGCGCGCGCGCCGGAATGTCGCTCAAGCAGAAGCGCAAGATCTTCGATACCGATCTGGAAATGGCGGGCTTCGGCCGCTATGAAGAGGCGTTTGGTGCGCTTGAACAATTGTTACAATTTGAACAGGAGGAATTGCAAAAGCGATTGGAAATCCTTTCCCAGCTTGCGCCGCTGCTACTGCTGTTGCCGATTTTCCTCGCGGTTGGTCTGTTGATACTGTCTCGACTTTTCACCCAGCGCGCCATCGTGCAGCCCCTTTCCACGGTTCAACAAGCCGCGTTAATCATGAGCCAAGGTGACCT
The DNA here is from genome assembly GCA_035518095.1 of Burkholderiales bacterium. Classification (NCBI taxonomy): domain Bacteria; kingdom Pseudomonadati; phylum Pseudomonadota; class Betaproteobacteria; order Burkholderiales; species Burkholderiales bacterium. Next base: position 36,277 of record DATIXX010000035.1, read on the forward strand.
CTCGCATAAGGTCCCCGAGAAAGGCGCGTTGGAGCTGGTGAATCTTGCAAAAGCGCTCAATCAAATGGCGGAAGATCTCGCCGCAAGTCGCGAATCATTGCTGCGCGCGGAAAAACAGGCCGCGCTTGGTGCCCTGGTGCCCGTGATGGCACACAATATCCGCAACCCCCTGGCGAGCATACGCGCCACCGCACAGGTCATTAACGACACTGAATTGCCGGCGGAACTACGAGAAGGTTTGTCGGGAATAATCGGAACTGCGGACCGGCTCGAACGCTGGACGCATTCGCTGCTTTCGTACCTGCACCCGCTCAAGGCCCAACGCTCGCTTTGCAAGCTGCCGCAGGTCGTGGACAATGTTTTGGAGCTGCTCAAGCCCAGGCTCACGGAAAGGGGCATACGCGTCGTGCGCAGGGGATGGAATGGCGCTAATGAGATCGGCCTCGACGTACAGCTCATCGAACAGGCGCTTCACGGCCTGCTCGCCAACGCAATAGATGCATCGCCACAACGAGGAAAACTTGAAATTCACATTGACCAAACGTCACAAGAAGTCATGCTAACGATCGCAGACCAGGGCAGTGGCATGCCATTTGTTCCTACGGCGGGCGATCTGAGTCCCGGTCCGTCCACCAAGCGATATGGCACGGGCCTGGGAATACCTTTCGCGATGAAAGTATGCGATGCGCACGGAGGCAAAATTGAATATCGTACTGCTAACCCTCACGGCACGACTGTGACACTTATCCTGCCGATACAGGCTCAGGAGGATTAATGATAGAGAACGTAATGACGGCTCAGACCCTCGCTAAGGAATTGCAGGGCGCGCCGCGCGTTTTGCTCATTGAAGATGAAAATCTGTTCGGCCGCGCGGTAAAAAAACGCCTGGAAAAAGCCGGGCATGAGTGTTTGATGGCCGCGACACTTGCGGAAGGCCGCGAACTCGCGCGTAATGCCGCACCGGAACTGGTATTGCTGGATTTGCGGCTTCCCGACGGCAATGGGTTGGATCTACTAACTGAGCTGCGCGCCGCAGGCGAAAGCCGGCAGCCGGCAGTGATCGTGCTCACCGCCTATGGAGAAATCAGCGACGCGGTGCACGCCATGAAACTCGGTGCGGCGGATTATCTAAAAAAGCCGGTTGATCTTGACGAACTGTTGCTTGCGGTAGACAAAGTATTGCAGACATCCCGTCTGCGCCATGCGCTCGATTATTCCCGCGAACGCGACAGCCACGCTGTCGAAGGCACGCAGTTATTGGGTGACAGCGCGGCAATGCAGCGGGTACGCGAGCAAATCCTGCGCCTTGCCGAACTAGCTGGAGAAGGAGCAGAGCCTCCCCCTACCGTACTGATACTCGGCGAAACTGGCAGCGGTAAGGACGTCGCCGCGCGCCTGCTTCATTTATTGAGCCCGCGCTCTTTGCGGCCCTTCGTGCAAGTTGATTGTGCGTCGCTGCCGCGCGATCTAATCGAAGCAGAATTGTTCGGACACGAAAAAGGTGCGTTCACCAGTGCCCACGGAGCACGCGCGGGCCTGATCGAGGCGGCTGAGGATGGCACGCTATTTCTCGACGAAATCGGCGAGCTGCCACTGGACTTGCAGGCCAAATTGCTCAACGTCATTGAGCGGCGCAAGACGCGGCGCATCGGATCGGTCATGGAACGGCCATTCGCTGCGCGCATTATCGCCGGAACCAACCGGCAATTGCCGGAAATGATTGCGCAGGGTCTATTTCGTGCCGATCTCTATTACCGCCTCAACGTGGTAACGCTGAATATGCCGCCATTGCGCGAGCGCGGCGAGGATACAATCCTTCTTGCTCGCCATTTCGCGGTGCAGATGAGCCGGCGTTACGGGCTACCTGATGCTTCGTTCAGTGACGAAGCCCTGAATGCGCTGCGAGCATATTCCTGGCCTGGCAATGTACGGGAGCTTAAACATTTAGTGGAACGCGCAGTGCTATTGAGCCGGGGCGGGGCGATTTACGTTGCCGATCTCGGTTTGTCGCAAACATTTGTCCCGCCGCAGGGCGACCAGCCATTACAAGGGCTCACCCTGGAAGCCGCGGAGCGCTTGCTCATCGAGCGTGCTTTGCTAGATACGGGTGGCAACGTTTCGGAAGCGGCGCGCAGACTTGGAGTAAGCCGTATGACGCTGCGTTACCGTATGGAGAAATACGCCCTGAAAGGCATAACCTAATGCGGCGCCTCTTCTTCACCGCTGAGAATTCCCAAAGAGACGATGGATATCTGGCACGGGACTTGCTGCATAAGGGCTCGTATCGTATCTACTGATCATTCATGCTCTTGGTATTCCTCCAACTTCCTCTCTGCGCCGGGACCTAAGTCCCGGTTTTTTTTTACTATTTAAACGTCTAGCTGCGTACAGTCAATCGAGGGTCCTGTGGCTTTTATCCGGCTATGCGACGTAATCGTGTGCAGCTGGTGCTTGTAGTGAACCAACTTGGTTGATTTCAGCCTTCAGCTATGTTTGAAGAGCTGGGATCTGGTGCCATATGATTAGACTCGTTTCGCCCCGGCGCTGCAATAAAAAAGGGCTGCTTACTCAGCAGCCCTTCTTTCAATCTTCTTTGCGTTTTAGCGGGTCAGAATGTACATCGTTACTTCGAAACCGAAACGCAGATCGGTAAACTCGGGTTTGCTCCAGGCCATGGTTCTCTCCGTTATATAAAAATTGCTTATTTAACAATACAACGGCTCCATTGTGGCCTAGCCGTGCTTCAGGCGCCAAGCAGAAAAAACTGAATCCGGCCTAATGATTTTCATGAGTTTTGGATCAACCCCGCGCGCATCGCAATGAGCGCCAATTCCGCCGAGTTTGATGCATTAAGCTTTTGTTTTATATTGTATAAGTGCGTACCAACGGTGCGCGGACTCAAATGCAACATGTCTGCGATTTCGGCTACGGTTTTGCCTTGGGCCAGCAGCATAAATACCTCGAATTCTCGCGCGCTAAGCACGTCAACCAAGCTTTTCTCTCCGGAGAGCTGCTGCATTGCAAGTTGCTGCGCAATTCCCGGCTCGATAAAAGTCTTGCCCTGGGCTACTTGACGTATTGCCTGTATCAGCTCTTCCGCCGCGCTGCGCTTGGTAAGATAACCCAACGCTCCCGCTTTCAATACGCGTCTTGGATGCATAGTGTCTTCGTGTGCTGACAATACCAGAATACGCGCCGCGGGATCTTTTGCAATGATACGATTGACCGCCTCTAGGCCCCCGATCCCGGGCATGGAGATATCCATGACCACCACATCGGGGTGCTTCTCCTGATAGATACGGTATGCCTCCTCGCCGCTCTCGGATTCCGCTACGACTTTCATGTCAGCGGCGCTTTCAAGCAGCATGCGGAATCCCATGCGCACGACTGCGTGGTCATCGACCAGCATGACTTCAATCGCCGGCGCAGCCATTATGTCTTTCCTTCAAGCGGCAAGCTCGCTGTTACGCGGAAACCCATATCCGGAGCGCTGTCGATTCTAAAGCTGCCGTTTAACGCTTGCACCCGTTCCCGCATCCCGAGCAATCCGAAATGACCCTCCGATGTCGCTTCCGCAGGAGTGCCTTTGCCATCATCGCATATTTCGAGTTGCAGTACGTCGCCGGCACCTTTTTCGGCCGGCCGGCGCGTTATTGCAATTTTCACGTTGCCGGCCCGCGCGTGACGCACCACATTGGTCAAACATTCTTGGACGATGCGGTACACGGTAATAGTTATGGTTTCGCCGAGGTTATCCAGACTTCCCGAGACCTCGAGTTGGAATTTCAGTTCGGGATGACGCAACCTCCAGGCCGCAATGCTGTCGTGCAACGTTTCGGAAAGACCCAGGTTGTCCAGCGCGCTCGGGCGCAGGCGGCTTATGATTCCATGCATCGCACCATAAATAAGTGCGGCAACACTGACGATGGTCCGCGCGCTGCTCCGCACTTCGGGTGTGCTTTCAGCGCGGTTGGCAATCGACGCGCCTATGGTTTTGATGGCGGTGACATACTGTCCAAGTTCGTCGTGTAGCTCACGCGCAAGGCTGCGCCTTTCCTCCTCGACACGGGCCTGAATAATTTGTGTCAACCTTCGATTTTCCTCAAGTTCGCGCGCGGCCTGCTGGGCGCGCTTTCTTTCGGTGTTGTCGCGCATGCTGCATATTTCGCCGATCACATATTCATTGCGTGGATCAATCAGCGGCGCGGCGGATAGGGACACGTCCATAAGCTTGCCGTCTTTGGCAAGCCTCTGCGTCTCGACGTTCTCGATCAGACCGCGGCGCATGACTATCTCCAGATTCTCCTTGATTTCGTTTTCTCTGCCGGGGGGCGCAAGTAGGGTCGCGGAACGACCCGTGATTTCGTCAGCAGTGTAGCCAAACAGGCGTTCCGCCGCAGGATTCCAGAACGATATATTGCCGTTAAGATCGTGAATCATTATGGCGTCACTCGATTGCTTGACAGTCAAGGCGAGTCTTCGATTCTCCACCATGCTGTCTTGTAACGCGCTTGCCATACGATTGAAAGTATGGCTGACCGAGGACAGTTCGGGCAGTGGAAACTGCGGCAGTCGCACGTCAAAATTGCCCTGTTCCATTTGCGACAATCCATCGAGAACCCGGTTCAGCGGACGCAGTGAGCGCCCTATCAGCCAGAACACCAGGACATTCACCGCTACAAAAAATGCCAGGACGATCCATATAAGGTAGCGCAAATCGTCCCATGCATCGAGCACCGAACGCGAAGCGTCGGGAGTAATTAGCAGCGTGCCTCCGGGTATTCTTAGCGTCACGACCTGGACCTTGGGAGCAACCAGCCGGGAAAACCAACCTGGAGCCCAGCGCCCTTCTTTGTAATGCGTGGGAGGCGATTCGTAGACCAGGTTTCCAAGACCGTCGTAAAGCTTGATGTCGTTGGCGCGCACGTGCCCCAGACTATTTAGGAAATCGATAACGACTCGCCGCTGTGTCACCGGTCCCGGAAAAAACTGGCTGCTGTAGAGCACGGTGGTCAGTAATTGCACCGCGACGCGGGTGGTCCCTTCTATTTCTTCCTTCACCGACTTGCGCGTGTCATCCACGTATATGGTGCCCGTGACCGTCACGAACAACAGCATCAGAATGCTGATCAGAAGGTTGATCCGAAACCTCAGGCTCATCGCGGGCGCTCCCCCGGCACTATCGATCTGAAACGCTCGGTCGCGGCCACCAGTGCTGAGGCCAGTGCCGGCGTGGATGCTGAATGGCCGGCATTCTCCACTATGGTAAACCGCGCTTGCGGCCAGGCGCGATGCAAAGTATACGCGGTGCCCACTGGGCACACCATGTCGAAACGGCCGTGCACAATTTCGGCCGGAATAGCGCGGATCGCAGCCAAACCCTGTAACAACTGATTCTCGGAAAGAAAACATCCATTAACCAGATAATGCGTCTGTACCCGGGCGCGCCCCAGGACGTCATTGTCATTGAGCGCGGGCTTCGCCTCTTGTTGTAGCTCACCCAGCCTCATCAACTCGCTCTCGTACGCATTCCAAGCAAGCGCGGCGGCAAGCGCCAAGCGAGTGTCCGGCTGATGTATGGCCCGGTAATAAAAACCGAGCAGGTCATTGCGCTGCGTCCCGGGCACGAACCCCGAAAACCGATCCCAGGCTTCCGGGGCGAAGAATTTCAGGCCATCACAATACCAGTCGAGTTCACGCTTACTTGCGAGAAAAATCCCGCGCAGGATCAAACCGGCCACCGCTTGCGGGTGCTGCTCGGCGTATGCAAGCGCGAGCGTAGAGCCCCACGAACCGCCGAATAGCAGCCAGCGCTCGATCTCGAGCACGGCGCGCAGTCTCTCGATATCTGCGATCAGTGAGGACGTGCTGTTCTCGCGCAGCTCTGCAACCGGCACGCTCCGCCCACAGCCGCGTTGGTCGAACAAAACGATGCGGTAGTGTTGCGGGTTAAAGAAACGCCGCTGTCCCGGGTTGCAGCCGCTGCCCGGGCCGCCGTGCAAAAACAGCACCGGCTTGCCCGCGGTACTGCCGCATTCTTCGTAATAAACTCTGTGTCCTCCAGTTACATCGAGCATGCCTACGGCGTACGGCTCAATTTCAGGGAAAAGCGCATGGTTCATTTTTCGAACTCTTGCCTTTCCAACTCGCTGTACACATGCTGCACGTTCAAAGGATGCTGCTCGGAATAAAGTGCCCAATTTCTATAAGCCGGCAGATCGTCTTGCTTCAACAGGTCGAGGACACCAACGCCAGCATTGTATTGGCGCTCTACCAGAGCAAGCAGGCGTTGCAAATAATCCAGCGTTTCCCGCATACGTTCCGGATTGGAAACCGGACCGTTGCCCGGAACCAGCTTTTTTGCCGGCTGCTGCTGCAATTGCTCGAGCGCACTAATCCAGCCTTTGATCCTGGCTTGCTGCAACACCGGTATGCAATCCAATGATACCAACCCGCCGCTGAACAACACGCCGCTTCTGCGGTCAAGTACCGCGAGATCCCCTTCCGTATGTCCCCAACCATAGTAGAGCAGGCTTAATGGGCGCCCCGCGATAGTCAAGTCGCTGCTCTTATCCACCGTCCTATCGGGGTATGCGATTTTGGTGCCGGCCATGATTGTGTCGCCCAACACGTTTGACATATTTTCGTAGCACTTCTCACAGCGATTGCGCATCGCCAGCAGCGTTTGACTTTGCGCAAGAATAGTTACGCCGCGCCGAGCGAAAAAATCGTTACCCAGAACATTCTCCGGATGGGGGTGGGTGTCAATCACCAGCCGCACCGGTTTAGGGCTAATTTTCCGTATCGCCGCCATCATGAGTTTGGCGTGCGCATAATTCGGACCGGGGTCGATTACGATTACACCGGTCGCGCCGACGATAAATCCGCTGTTCAAAATGTTCCCGCGGTTTGCCGGGGCTAGAGCTTCGCATTTGCCTATGAAAGCATAAACGTCCGGGGTGACCTGCTGCGGCACCAGCTCGCGCCCGTGCGCAGCCGGAAACAGGCCGAAGCCGAGCAACAAGGGGTAGATTACGACGCGGTTTATTTCTCGCTCAGTCGTTGAGCTTGAAAACAATCGGCACCACTACAGTAAATTTGCGATCTCGCAAGGCTTCCGGGGGCAACGGCAAGGGCGCCGCCTGCTGTACCATGTCCAGCGCTTGATTGTCGAGCACTTCATACCCGCTCGAGCGCAGGATGGTGGCATCGTCCATTTTGCCGTTTGCTGAAATGACCAGCTGAACTTGCGCGGTGCCTTGCCAGCCGCGTAACTGCGCAATAAACGGATAGCGTTGATATTTGGAGATTAAACTCGAAAGTTCCTTTCCGTAGCTGTCAAGCAATGATCTTTCCGGAACGGCTTTCGCCAAGGCCACGGGCGCGGGTGCGGTAGGTACCGGTGCGGGCGGAGCAGTTTCAGCAGGTGCGGTTGTCTGCGGCGGGGCTACGGGAGGGGTTTCAGCAGGTATCTTCTTCGGGCGTGGTGCGGCATTGGCTTCAATTCTCGGTCGTTGCGGAAGCTTGAATGCGCTCGGTGCGCGCTCAGTTATTATCGGAGCCGGCGTGAGTTTGGGCTGAGGTTTGGCGGGTGGTGCAACAGGGGCAGGCTGTGGGCGCACAAATTGCGGCAACTGAACGCTCAGGACCGGTTGCGGTTGCAAACGATTGGTACGCCATGCTGGAACGAGAGAAAGCACCGTCGCATGGATTAGCATCGAAAGCACCAGGGCCGTAACGACCCTGCGCTGGTTGTACCATTCGATACGAAACTGGGCGTTAACCACGGGACAATTCAGAGGTAAAAAAACCTTAATTAAAGGTTAATGGAAACCGCAGCGTTATGCAATTGATGCATTTCAAACTCATGATAATCATGATCCGGGTTTGCTGATTATTCCGATGTTAGACAATCAGCTCGAGTTCACAATGGTAGCAAGGTTTTCAGACGGTATTTGTTTAAACATCAGTCTGGAATCGTGTCAGGTTAAAGTACCTGGAAACAGTAGAGCTACTAATTAAAGGAGACTGTCATGCAATGGAGCAAACCAGAGTATAGCGATATGCGCTTCGGCTTCGAAGTAACGATGTATATTGCAAATCGCTAATCATGCTACACCGGGGGCCGCGGCGACGCGGCCCCGGTTTAAGGTCAAGAGTCCTACAGCGTTTTCCAATCAGATAAAGTAACATGAGCGGGTGCGCTGCAGGCGCGTGCGGCGGGATTGGTTTAGAGTGATAAAACATGAAAATTCGTGTTCTTGGAGCATCGGCCGGCGGCGGATTTCCGCAGTGGAACTGCAACTGCGCTAACTGTGACGGCGTGCGCAAGGGCAAAATCAAGGCCAAGCCGCGCACCCAGTCCTCGATTGCAGTCAGCGAAAACAACCTGGACTGGATACTATTCAATGCCTCACCGGACGTTCTGACTCAAATCAAAGCATTTCCCGCGTTGCAACCGGCACGCTCAATTCGCGATACCGCAATTCGATCCATCCTCCTGATCGACAGTCAGATCGATCACACCACGGGCTTGCTAATGCTGCGGGAAGGGAAACCGCTGGAGATTTACTGCACCGAAATGGCGCGCGAAGACCTTACAACCGGGAACCCTCTGTTCAATATTCTTGAGCACTATTGCACCGCTAATTGGCACAAATTGCCCACCCAAAACGGAAATAGATTTACGGTTATTGGAGCACAGCGCTTAGGCTTCACCGCGGTACCGCTGAAGAGCAAGGCGCCGCCGTATTCGCCCCATCGCGAGAATCCTCATGAAGGCGACAATATCGGCATCCGCGTCGAGGACCCAGGCACGGGCAGGAACCTGTTTTACGCTCCGGGCCTCGGCAAAATTGAGCCGCATCTCGAAGCGTTTCTTAAAAACGCCGACTGCCTACTGGTCGACGGCACCTGCTGGACCGACGACGAACTGATCCGCCTCGGCATCTCAAAACAGAGTTCGCGCGATATGGGGCATCTGCCGCAAAGCGGCGAAGGCGGCATGATCGAACTGCTGAAAGCACTGAGCAAACCGCGCAAGATTTTGATCCATATCAACAACACCAATCCCATACTCAACGAAGATTCAAAGGAGCGCGCCGAACTGACCGCCAACGGGATTGAAGTGGCGTATGATGGTATGGAGATCGATTTGTGAAAATCAGGAGTTAACGATGGGCGTAACTGAAAAATTACCGTGGAGTAAAGAGGAATTTGAGCACCAGCTGCGAGCCAAAGGCGACCGCTACCACATTAATCACCCCTACCACTTGGCGATGAACAGCGGCAAGCTGAATAGAGAGCAAATCCAGGGTTGGGTATACAACCGTTTTTATTATCAAATCAGCATCCCGATCAAGGACGCCGCGATTCTCTCCAATTGCCCGGACCGCGAAGTACGCCGCGAATGGATCCAGCGCATCATCGACCACGACGGCACAAAAGGCGACGAAGGCGGCATTGAGGCGTGGATTCGTCTCGGCGAGGCGGTGGGTTTGAAGCGGCAGGAAATTACTTCATTAAAGCATGTTTTGCCGGGCGTGCGCTTCGCGGTCGACGCCTATGTCAACTTTGCCCGGTCCCGCCCGTGGCAGGAGGCGGTGACGTCATCGCTCACCGAACTTTTTGCCCCGGAAATCCACAAGAAACGGCTCGACAACTGGCCGCAGCATTATCCGTGGATCGACCTGGAGGGCTATCAGTATTTCCGCAACCGCCTGGCCCAGGCGCGCCGCGACGTTCAGTTCGCCCTAAGCTTCACGCTTGGTCAGTACACGACGCGGGAGCAGCAAGAGCGGGCCCTGGAAATCCTGCAATTCAAGCTGGATGTGCTTTGGTCAATGCTGGACGCGATGCAGATAAACTATTGCGAGGGCGGACTTAAACCATGACTGGAGCAACGTCGCTCGGTCTGGATGATGTGATGGAACTCGGCCGACAGTTTCGTTTGCAATGGGAACAGGCGCAGCAGGCTTACGTACTGCTCTACCCGGAAGGCATGATCAAGTTGTCGCAGAGCGCAGGTGAAATATTGAAACGCATCGATGGAAAACTCTCGGTTGCCGGAATTGTCAAAAATCTGGAAGGAGCATTTCCCAATGCGAACTTGCATCAAGATGTAATAAATTTTCTAGAGGTCGCTTATGAACGCGGTTGGATCCACCCCAAGCAAGCAAGCTAAACCGGTCAGCAATCCGCTGTGGCTGCTTGCCGAAATCACTTACAAGTGCCCGCTGCACTGTGTGTTTTGCTACAACCCGGTGGACTACACGCGCTATGGACAGGAGTTATCCACCGACGATTGGTTGCGCGTGCTGCGTCAATCGCGCGAGCTGGGCGCAACGCAACTCGGTTTTTCAGGGGGCGAGCCGCTGGGGCGGGATGATCTTGAGATCATGGTCGCCGAGGCGCACAAGCTGGGTTATTACTCCAATCTGATTACCTCCGGCGTCGGGCTCAACGAAAAGCGCATCGCGGCGTTTAAGGAAGGCGGCCTCGACCATATCCAGCTTTCCTTTCAGGATTCCACCCGCGAGCTCAATGACTTCCTGACAAGTACTCGGACCTTCGAACTCAAGTCGAAGACCGCGGGGCTTATCAAGAAATACCAGTACCCGATGGTGCTCAATGTAGTACTGCACCGGCTCAACATCGACCACGTCCAGCAAATCCTGGAAATGGCTGAATCGATGGAGGCGGAGTATGTCGAACTCGCCAACACCCAGTATTACGGCTGGGCGTATGTGAACCGCGACCAGCTTTTGCCCAGCAAAGAGCAGCTGCAGCGCGCTGAAGAGGTCACCAATAAGTTTCGTGAGCGGGTCGGCAAAAAGATGAAGATTTACTTCGTGGTGCCCGATTATTACGAAACCCGGCCCAAGGCCTGCATGAACGGCTGGGGCTCGGTTTTCATCACGGTGACCGCCGACGGCGTGGTGCTTCCCTGTCACGAAGCGCGCATGCTCCCGGGGCTCACCTTCCCCAATGTACGCGAACATGACATGAAGTGGATTTGGTACGACTCGCCAGGCTTTAACACCTTCCGCGGTGATGAATGGATGAAAGAGCCGTGCCGCTCTTGCCCGGAAAAAGTGAAGGATTTCGGCGGCTGTCGTTGCCAGGCTTATATGCTCACGGGTGACGCGCGTAATGCGGACCCGGTTTGCGATCTATCGCCCCACCACCACCTGATTGCCGAAGCTGTCGCCAAAGCACAGCGGGCCAGCATTAAACCGGCAACTACACACCCAATACTGTTCCGCGACGACAAAAACTCGCGCGCCTTGAGCGAAAAAGCTGTCGCGCTGCCATGAGGCGTGACATCGTTGACGCAGTGCCAGCCGTCCAGGCGGAGGGCTTGACCAAGCGTTACGGAAGCACCCTTGCGGTAGATGGATTAAACCTCGAAATCCCTGCCGGTCAGTTTTTCGGCCTGTTGGGCCCGAATGGGTCGGGCAAGACAAGCACCATTCACATGCTCTCCACGCTGATCCGCCCCAGCCAGGGGCGCGCACAGATCGTAGGACATGATGTCAGGCGCGCCGGTTTGCAGGTGCGCGCTGCGATTGGCGTGGTGTTTCAAGAATCCGCATTGGATCGCACCTTGTCGGCTGCGGAAAACCTGCGTTTTGCAGGGCTGCTGCACAATCTTCCCGTCGCGCAAATCAGGGAGCGCTCCGGCGAGTTGCTTGAACTCTTCGGTCTCAAGGAAAAACGCAACCAAGCGGTGGGAACCCTCTCCGGAGGCCAACGCCGCGCTCTCGATATCGCGCGCGGCGTAATTCACCGCCCGCAAATCCTGTTCCTGGACGAACCCACCATTGGGCTGGACGTTCCCAACCGCCGCAAAATATGGCGCTTTATAGAACGCCTGCGCGCGGAGTTTAACGTGACGGTATTTCTTACCACCCATTACTTGGAAGAAGCCGCGGATTGCGACAAGGTGGCATTTATCAAACAGGGGCGCATCGTCAAGATCGGGCCGCCGCATGATCTGATTGACGGGCTGGGAGCCTACATCATTGAGATCGAGAGTGAAAATCTGCGCGCTTTGGTAGAAAGCCTGACACCGCGCTTGGGCCCGAGCCTCATCGACGGCGACAAGGCTTGTTTCCGCTTTACCGGCAAGGACATCAGCCCGCTAGTCATGCTGCAAATCGAATTGGGCAACAAGGTGATCAGCATGCGTTGGCGCCGCCCAAACCTGAATGACGTGTTTTTATGGATCAATGAAACTGAATTATGGCAGGTCAGAAAAACCTAGAGGAATGCCAGATAATGGTTTTACGCCCCGTTTACGCCGTGATTGAACGCGAAGTGTTGAAACTCTTCCGCCAGCGCTCCCGCTTGCTCGCGGCGATGGTGCGGCCGATGATCTGGCTGCTGGTTATCGGCGCAGGCTTTGACGCCATGCTTGGCCGTTCCGGCAATTTGAGCTACCAGTATTTTCTCGTTCCAGGAGTACTAGGAATGTCCATGCTGTTCGGCGCGATGCTCGCCGCTCTTTCCACAGTTTACGACAAGGAGTCCGGGGTGATGCGCATGCTGGTGATTGCACCGTTCGAGCATTATTGGATTGTGATAGCCAAGACCTTAAGTGCAGCGCTTGCCGCCGCGCTCCAGGCGCTCATGGTTCTGGTGCTGCTGTTTTTGCTCGGCTACTTGAGCAATGGCGTAAGGCTGCCGCTTCTGGCTTCGGGTATCGTATGCACATCGCTGGTATGCGCCAGCCTGGGGATGCTGATCGCCGCCTGGACCCGGACGCTCGACAATTTTGCGGTGATGATGAACCTGGTGATTTTCCCGGTGTTTTTTCTATCCGGCTCGCTTTATCCGGTGCAGCATTTACCGAGCGTGCTACGATTTGTCGCCAGCATCAATCCCTACACCTATGGCGTGGATCTCCTTAAACATGCGGTGCCGGCACTGCAGGAAAGTTCCTTCCATCCGGATTTCGGGGTTCCGCTCGATATAGCCGTACTGCTGGGCTTTGTCCTGCTTTCAACCGTGATCGCATGCCTGCGTTTCTCGCGCGACACTGCGTACGAGCCGCTGATTCACATACTGGCGCGTAAGCGCGAGGATTGATCGCGGCTACGCGCGCCGGAAAAACCTCCAGATTTCGGGTTTGAAAATTTCAACCGTGTTTCCCGGCAGCTGCCGTTTTAGACCCGGCCAGAAGCACAAAAAAATCGAGCATAGCTTTTGCCTTCGGTTAGGGGAGCTCCGCAAGTCCGCACTTGTGAGCCGATAAATTGCGTGCGAAACCGCAAAAGCTGCCTCACATTATCGTGCCTCGGTTATTCCGGTCTGCGCGATTGTTTGCGGTTCGGGCTTCCCGTGCCCGGCGGATTTCGCGGCTTAATTCGAACACGGCCATGGCGTAATTGACGCTGCGGTTATAGCGTGTAATCACGTAGAAATTGTTGAGCGCAAGCCAGTACTGAGCTTCATCACCGTCGCCCAATACGAATAAACTTGCCAGAATTTCATCGGGAATTTCCTGCTCGGGTGTAACGCCCATCTTTTGCAATTCAGCCACCGGCACGCGCGGCTTGACATCTGGCGACAGCAAAGGCGCTAATTCATCGCCGTTCTCCACCACGGCCACCGCGATCGGCTGACCGGGTTGCCAGCCGTAAGCCTTGTAGTAATTCGCGATGCTACCGATGGCATCCGCGGGGTCCTCCCACAGATTCAGCGTGCCGTCGCCGTTGAAGTCCACAGCATAGCGCCGATAGACGCTGGGAATAAACTGCGGCAAGCCCATCGCCCCGGCATAAGAGCCTTTGATGCCCAGTGGATCGATGCGGTCTTCGCGCGTGAGCAGGAGGAACTGTTCAAGCTCCTGTTTGAAAAAACCGGCGCGCTGCGGGTAATCGAAGGCCAATGTGGTCAGGCTATCCAGCACGCGGTAAGCCCCGGTGCTCCTGCCGTAGCGCGTTTCTACGCCTATGGTCGCGACGACGATTTCTTCGGGAATGCCGTACTGCTGGCGCGCGCGCGCGAGTGCCTCCGCGTTGTCGTCCCAAAATTTAACCCCTTCGTCGATGCGTGTCGGATTGATGAACCGTGCGCTGAAATCATCCCAGGACATTGAGGTCGCGGGCATGGAAATCGCCTCAAGGACCTCTGGATCAGGTTTTACCTGGCTGAAAATGTTGCGCAGCTCGCGTGGATTGAAATGATATTTTTCGGCCATCTTGTGGATAAAGGTTTCGATTTCAGGATCCAAACGCGCAGCATGACCGATGCCCGGTACAAACAACACCGAGCAAAGCAGCAAGGCGAAACGTTTTACCTTTGCGATTATTTGACGGCTCCTACCGTAAAGCCCGCCACAAAGCGGTCGACAAAGGAATTATACAGTATGGCCATCGGAATCCTCACTATTAGGCACGCACCCATGAGCGAGCCCCAGAAATACACTTCGCCGCGCACCAGGAAGGTTGGCACACCGATGCTCACCGTGAGCTGCGAGGAAATTGGATATTATTGACTATTAGTGATGATTTGCATTTCCTAATATAGCTCATAAAGTCCATGCCTTACAATTTTCCACATTGTGTAGTCATTTCTACTACAAACAGCATGACTTTTTCTCATTTTATGCGAGAATAATTTTATGCCGAACGACCAACGAAAACTGGCAACAGAAATTCACAAACTTACCTCTTACTTTGCGGGCCGGAGCGAAGCGGCACGCATTGCGTGTACTTTTGCCATGCTCGCGGCGATCGGGACTCTGGATTATATAACTGGCGATAAATTTGACCTTGAAGTTTTATATCTGCTGCCAATCGCGCTGGTAACGTGGGCATCGGGCCGTAACGCCGGATTGGTGACCGCGCTGACCGCCAGCGGAGTTTGGTGGTTAACCGACCGCTATGTGGGTCATGATACGTTCCCGTTTTATTTTTTCTGGAGTTGGATAAGCATTATCGTCACTTTCAGTGTGGTGGTTATCATCATCGCCAAGCTGAAAGAAGCGCAAAACAAAACGCAGACTGCGCTGCACCGGAGCGAAGGGCGTTATCAAACTTTGGTCACGGCGGTGCCCTACGGCATATATGAATCTGATTTATCAGGAACAATTACCTTGGCTAATCCGGCCTTTCACCGGATACTGGAATATGCCGAAGGAGAATTGTATGGAAAAAGAATTTACGATTTTTTTTCTTCCGACGCCGAGTGCGAAAAGGCAAAGCGCGACTTGCAAGATCATCTCGGCTTGCAACCCAACTCAACACCCTATTTCACAAAAATCAAAAAGAAAGACGGTGCGCTGGCCGACATCCAAGTAGACTGGGTTTATAAGCGCAACGAGCAGCGGGTAGTCACAGGCTTTATTTCGGTGGTTACCGACATTACCGACCGAAAGCTAGCCGAGGATCTCGCGCGGCGCCAACGCGAAAGGCTTGAGCTGACTTCACGCCTTATTGCCGCGAATGAGATTGCGTCAACGCTGGCGCACGAATTAAACCAGCCTCTTGCGGCCATCGCGAATTACAATACCGGAAGTATACGGCGGCTGTGCTCCGGCAAGTGGAACCTGGAAGATGTGCTGGAAGCGATGGAGAAAACTCGCGCCCAGGCCGAACGCGCCGGAGGAATTATTCGTCGCGTGCGGGAGTTGGTGAACAGAAGAGAGCCAAATCGGGTGCCGAGCCGTATCAACGATATCATTAGCGACTTGGCCGGCATGCTTGAGTTCCAGGACGAGAAATCCGGTATCAAGCTGCTGCTCGATCTCGCGGCGGACCTTCCCTCGGTATCGATCGACCGTGGCATGATCGAGCAAGTCATTTTGAATCTCTTGAAAAACGCTCGCGAGGCAATGGGCGACACACCGTCTGGTAATCGGAAAATTTTGGTTCGCTCGGCCTTAAACGGAAACAACGCTGTGGAAGTTTCGATCCGCGATTACGGACATGGATTGCCCGAAGAGTTGCGCGAAAATTTATTCTTGCCGTTTTTTACCACCAAGCCGGATGGTATGGGCATGGGACTCAATATTTGCCGCTCCATAATTGAGTTCCACGACGGGAGGCTGTGGGCGAGCGCAAATCTTGGGGGCGGTAGCACGTTTAATTTTACTTTACCTGCCGCAGGCCATCAGCATGCAGGAGCTTGACCCAAAAATATATATCGTAGATGACGATGAGGCGTTTCGCGATTCCTTACGCTGGTTGTTGGAGTCGAACGGCTTCGAGACCGAGCTTTTTGCCAGTGCCCAGCAATTCCTCAATTGCTTTAATTCTGCAAAGCCGGGCTGCGTGGTGCTGGACATCCGCATGCCGGGAATGACGGGCCTGGAATTACAGGAAACACTCAATAAAAAAGGAGTTCGCACGCCGGTTATATTTGTGACGGGCCATGGTGACATTCCGATGGCGGTAAACGCGGTAAAAAGAGGTGCAATAGATTTTATTGAAAAGCCGTTTAATGAAACTGCGATGCTGGAGCTTATTGCCAAAGCCCTGCTGCTGGACGCGCAATGGCGCGAAGCAGACAGTCAACATGCCATGATTCACTCGCGTTTAGCGAAGCTGACCGCCAGGGAGCTTGAGGTCATGGAGTGCGTGATCGCGGGCAAATCAAATAAACTCATAGCAGAGCACTTAGGCATTACGGTCAAGACCGTAGAAGCGCACCGCTCCAAAGTTATGGATAAAATGGAGGCCAATTCAGTTGCTGAGCTGGTTCAGTTAGTCGCCCATGAACGGCTGCGCAACCTCGACCATCAGGACCGATTTTGACTGCCGAAACGGTTTCCTCTAAATAGCACTGCCGCACCGCCTAGTTTTCCGCAGCTTGTAATCATTCTCATTTCATGCAGCCATGCACTGGCTGGCGATTGCTTCCTATTGCGGGTTTTTCCCAATAGTAAAGACGGCCGTCTGAAATTAGCATCGCGATCTATGGCCCTAACAATCCATCCTAGTCTGGTTGAAATTTTGCTATCTCCGGATATCTTTGCTCCGCTATGATTTCCCGTGCAATCGCGGTAGCGGTTTGTCTATCGATGTTTTGGAGCGCATCTGCGAGTGCAGGGGGGGGATTTCTGGGAATCGACCACCGCTGGAACAACGATGCGCACGGAATCTATAACCGTGACGTTCAAAATTTCGTGCTTTATTCCTTGGCGAGCGGGACGGTTCTTGGCGCAGTTTGGTTGGGAGGCGAATCCCGGCTTGGCAAGACGTTTTGGCAATCGCTTGACTCACAGGTGCTTGGCGCAGCGTCAGCGCAAAGCATGAAGATGATATTCACGCGCGCCCGCCCGAGTCAGGGAAACGACCCCAATGCCTGGTTTCAAGGCGGGTCCCACAACAGCTTTCCTAGCGGCGAAGTGACTGAGGTGAGCGCGGTCATCACGCCTTTTGTTTTCGAATACCATAAAGACTATCCTGCTGTTTACCTGCTCGAGCTCCTTCCGATTTACGACGGTGTTGCGCGGATGAAATCCCAGGCGCACTGGCAAACCGACGTGCTCGCCGGTTGGGCACTCGGTACGCTAACCGGCTGGTATGCCCATTCCAGGGACAATCCGCTGATACTGAACGTCCTGCCTCACGGATTTATGGTGGGCATCAAAAAATCGTTTTAACTGTCAGGTCTGATGCTACTTGGGAAAGGCGCATTCATTCGACCGGAATCTCTCCATTGGAAATCGAACGGGGCGCGAACTCCGGGGCAACCTGGATTTAACGTTTCACCCGTGTCGGCGACTGGCCTGTTCGCGTCGTCTCTTAAACCTCGGCGTGTATCGGATTTTCGCGCGACTGAGTCGGACTTTTACAGGGAACGCTTAATGCCTGAAGTAAAAGTTCAAGCACCTTAAGCATAATTCGCTTCCGACCATGTTGTTCCAGGAATAATTCGGGATTCATCGATGAAACAAAAGTGAAATTGGAATGACCTATTCAAGTTTTGATCTAAGTCAATCATTTTTTTGCAAAGGTAATATTTAGATTGGGCCTGCGTGCTGCTCATATCCTAAGGGCGAAACAAATAAAGGTCGAACCATGATTATCGATGTTGCGCGCGTCCATCCCATTCTCGTGCATTTTCCAATTGTTCTTTTCATTGTGGCCGTTGTGCTAGATATCTTTAACCTCAGCCACCGAGGTGATCTAAGTGAGGGTCAATGCCTTCCGCTGCTCGCGTTGGGTGCTTTGTTTCTGGGCTCGTTGTTTGCTGTGGCCGCCGCGATGTTTGGCGATATTGCGCTGGACAAAGCGGTCGAGCTCGGTTTCCCCCGCGCTCCTTTGGAGCAGCACGAAGAATTCGGCCTCGCGACGATGTGGATTTTTATCGGTCTTACAGCCGTTAGGGCCGTGGCTTGGTGGCGCCGTTTTTCGTTGAACGGCTGGCCGAGCTGGGTCTTGTGTGGTCTTGGAGTAGCTGGCGTCGCGGTTCTTATTACCGCAGCGTACTTTGGCGGTGAACTCGTATACAAGATCGGCGTCAATGTTGCGCCAGTTAAGCCGTGACTGCAAGGCATATGAAGCCGAGAATTCACGCATAGAAAGAAATCATCATCGCGGTACCGCTACTGGTTGCCGGCTGGTTATTCGCAGGTTTATTTTATTTGATCGACAACCCTGCATTTGAAGCATGGACCGGTTCGGGGCACTATTTTACCTACGAAAGTTTAGCAGCTATCGTTCTGGTCCCATATTGTGTCGTATCCGTGGTTCGACTGCTCAGGTTCGTTTGGACCCGCATTTAATGGAAGGTGCCAAGCCGGGGCCTGGATCACGGTTGGCGTACGGGTCGATTTTTAATCACCTTTGTTGATAGCAAATAGATTTCAGTTATGTCGAGAGCTGTCGCGGCCGCAGCTCTAAAACTGCGATCGTCCTCGAACGCACTGGCTACGCTAACCGGTTGATACGCCCATTCCCGAGACAATACGTTGTATCGAGTGTCCTGCCCTCACGGATTCATCGCGGAAGTTAAAAAATCTTCTAAGCACGTCTGCCGCGAAATGATTTCCTAAACCAAATACTACCGGCGGTGGGAGCCTGCACCGCTTAGAATCCAATGCTCAACCCGCCGATTAGCTGGAAGCTATCCAGATCTGTGGTTGCTGTTCCATTCTCTGCGGTGCTCACCTGTGCTCGACCGCTATTAAATTTTGTCTCTGCGAACAATCCGACGTGCCGTAACACCCAGTATTGCACCCCGCCCAACACCTGATAACCAAATCCGGATTCCCTGTAAATTTGGTGGTTTTCCATATTGTCGACAGTATTTTCCGGGTGCAGGACGTAATAAGTCGGCCCGACACCGAAATACGGCTGCAGGCGGCCGTTGGGGTAAGCAGCACTGGCGAAATTCCCCGTCCAGCGGTAGATAAAGTCGAGTGCAATGGTATTCACGCCGTGGGTAATCTGGAACTGCTGCACGTACGTGTTCATGGGCACCGATTGATTGACCGGCACGCCTTTGATGGTGCCTGAAACCTGCACCACTTGGCCGGTTTGTCCGTAAACCTTATTGTGGGTGTAATCCAAGCCGAAGCCCCAGTTTGGCCAGCGTTCAAAAAAATAATTGATTCTAGCCCCGTAATAGGGCGGTGCGCTGAAAGGCTTGCTGTCCCAACTTACGTCGTGGAACGTGGCATTGGTGCCCACGGCGGGCTGTTGCAGGTGAATGTCGCTATTGAGGGTCCAAGACGAACCGCCATACACGGATAGTGTGGTTTCGGCCACAGCCACCCCGCCCCGCATGACGAGCAGCAAGGCCATAACTGCAAGCAACAAGCTTTGCAAAGATTTCAACATGCTTTGCCAGCTCAACTGAGATGCCGCTCAGGCTTTTAAAAATTGGCCCAATTCGCGGAATCTGTTTTAACTTAGATTAAACCAGCGTTCTTTTGGTTCGGAACTAAACGTAAATAAAAGAATCTTTTTACCCATTGCACCAGCAACAGATAGGCAGCCACCATACCCCCCAATATCAAAAAGAACCAACCGGGAAGCTGGACAAAGCCAAAATAAGCGCCTATTGGGATGAAAGGGAGCACAGCGGCCAAAACAACAACTGTAATCGAGCTCGCCGCCAGTAACGGGTGCGGGCGATTGGCGAAGGGACTTGCGCGCGTGCGGATCACGAAAATGACCAGGACCTGTGTCGCCAGGGATTCGACAAACCAACCTGTCTGAAACAACGCCATGTCCGCGCGCATGATTTCCAGCAGCACGTAAAAGGTGAGAAAGTCAAACAGTGAGCTCACCGCGCCTACGACCACCATGAAATTTCTGATGAATTTGGTATCCCAGTGGCGCGGCTTTTCGACTGCCTCGGCATCGACGCTATCCAGCGGAATCGCCACTTCCGAAATATCGTAAAGTATATTGTTAAGCAGTATCTGCGTCGGCAGCATCGGCAGGAAAGGCAGGAATAAGCTCGCTCCCGCCATGCTGAACATGTTGCCGAAATTTGAGCTCGTGCCCATCATGATGTACTTCATGATATTGGCGAATGTCCTGCGCCCTTCCTCGACACCGTCGTGCAATACGTTCAGATCGCGCTTTAGGAGGATCATGTCGGCCGCATCCTTGGCCACATCCACGGCCGAGCTCACGGATAACCCGACATCGGCTGAATGCAGCGGCGGCGCGTCATTAATGCCATCGCCAAGATAGCCCACAACATGGCCGCGCGCTCTCAAGGCCTGGATGATGCGGCTTTTTTCTCCAGGTGTCACCCGGCAAAAAAGATTCACGTATTCCACCGCTGCCTGCAGCGCGCTGTCGTCCATTGCAGCGATCTGCCCGCCCATCAACACTTCCGTTACCTTGATTCCAAGTTGCACGCACAGATGCTTTGTAACCTGCTCGTTGTCGCCAGTTATGATCTTGAGTTGCACGCGGCTTTGCGCCAGAGCTGCAAGTGCCGCGGCAGCGCTTTTTTTGGGCGGATCATAAAACGCAACAAAACCGGCGAAAACCAGTTGGCTTTCATCGTCACGTGTGGCACTTTCCCGATCGCGTGCAATCTCGCGCCAGGCGACAGCAACCGCTTTCAAGCCTTCTCCGCCAAGCGCGCCATATCGTGTTTGTATCGATTCAAGTGTGGCGGCATCAAGCTCGCGGATTGATCCTGCGCTTTCCTCATAGCGGGTCGACGTACGCATAACATCTTCAGGAGCGCCTTTGACAACCAGGACCCGGCGCTCGCCGTTATCCAGCAAAACCGATACTCTGCGGCGCTCAAAGTCAAATGGAACTTCGTCAATCTTTTTCCACGTCGTCGTGTCAATATGCTGATGCTCCAGAATGGCGATGTCGAGCGGGTTCTTCAGCCCGCTCGCAAAATAGCTCGTCAAATAGGCGAGCTGCAGCGCCCTCGTACTTTCCTGGCCCATGGCGTCGAGGTGTTGCGCGACCCGGATGCGCGCTTCAGTGAGCGTGCCGGTCTTGTCGGTGCACAGAACATCCATGCTGCCGAGGTTCTGGATCGACGCCAAACGTTTCACGATCACCTTTTTGTCCGCCATGCGGATCGCACCGCGGGAAAGCGTAACCGTCACCACCATGGGCAATAATTCCGGTGTAAGGCCGACGGCGAGTGCTATCGCGAACAGCAAGGACTCCAGCAATGGTCGGTGAAACAGCGCATTGACCAACAGCACAAATAAAACCAGAAAAAAGGTAAGTCGCATGATCATCAGCCCGAAACGCCGCGTTCCAAGCTCAAAATCGGTGGGCGCTCTTCTGCGTCCGACATACTCGGCAATTTGCCCGATCGCGGTAGTACTGCCAGTTTTGCAAACCAGCATCTTCGCCGTGCCGCTGGTTACGGCGGTCCCCATAAAAAGCGCGTTTCCGGCACTCAGCAAATCCGCATCAGCAGGAAGAGTGTCGAGCGGCCGTTTTTCGACCGGATAAGGTTCGCCGGTAAGTATCGACTGATTGACAAACAAATCTCGCGACTCGACGACGCGCCCGTCCGCAGGGACTAGATTCCCTGCCGCCACCAGAACGACGTCGCCGGGCACGAGATGCTGTACTGGGACGGCGCGCGGGGTTGCATCGCGCAAAACCGTTGCATGTACTGCAACCATATCCCGCAGTCGCTCCGCTGCCCGCTCCGCGCGGTATTCCTGAATGAAATCCAGAGTAACGCTGAGAATGACTATAATATTGATGATGGCGAAACCGGCAATTTCCTGGGTGAGCAACGAAACGCTGCTCGCCACCAGCAGGATAATAACCAGCGGGTTCTTGAAACGCGTCAGGAACTGAATAACGAGCGATCGCTTGGGGATGTCCTGAAACGAATTGGGCCCTGAAATGCGCAGTCGGCGGCGAGCTTCCTTGCCCGAAAGACCCTGGCGGCTCGCATCGAGTACAGTCAAACATTCGCTTAGCGGCTTGCGCCACCACGCGTCATCAACCGTGGTTGTAAGTCCTGAACTGCGGCTTCGCTGCCCGGATGCTGCAAAGAATCGGCGCCTGCTCACGTTGCCGCTTACTCGTGCGGTATATTTCGCGACATCTTAACTCTCCACCGTTTCGCGATTTGAGGACTTACTTTTTTACCTATATCAAGAACGGTGAAGACCCGATAAAATATCTTTTTCCGATTCTCCCAGGTTTTCCCCGGAACGTTTATGATTTCGTGCGGGGGCGATAGCCCGCCCGGTAGATCCGCGTATTTCATTAAGTCAGGGTTAATGACTTAAGCAGCCAAACCTATGAGACACTATCTCACCCCTTTGTTTGCGCCGCAAAGTGTGGCGCTAATCGGAGCCAGCGACAGGGCGCGATCCGTGGGCCGCCTGGTGTTCATGAACCTCCTACAAGGCAAATTCAAAGGCAAATTGTTTGCGGTAAATCCCGAGCACCAGGAAATACTCGGGCAGCGTTCGTATCCGACCATCCAGGCCATAGGCGAGCACGTGGAGCTTGCCGTGATTGTAACACCGCCTGCCGCGGTAGCACCCGTAATCGATTCCTGCGGGGCTGCCGGAGTGAAAGCCGCAGTCATCATTACCGCGGGATTTGCAGAAGCAGGTGAGGAAGGGCGGAAATTGCAACGCGAGATGATGGAGCGTGCAAAAAAACACGGCATCCGCATTGTCGGCCCCAATTGCCTCGGGATCATCAGACCTTCAATCGGGCTTAATGCGACGTTCAGCAAGAGTGGAGCCAAGATCGGCAAACTTGCTCTGGTTTCGCAATCCGGGGCACTGTGTACTGCCATTCTCGACTGGGCCCAGTCCGCCGGGGTGGGATTTTCAACCGTGGTATCAATGGGCGACGCTGCAGATCTCGACTTCGGCGAGATTCTGGATTACCTGCTTGGCGACCTCGAGACAAACAGCATATTGCTCTACATTGAAGGCGTGCGCGATGCTCGGCGTTTCATGAGCGCGCTCCGGGCCGCAGCGCGCACCAAGCCGGTGGTGGTGATCAAAGCCGGAACGCATTTAAGCGGTTCGAAGGCCGCTGCCACCCATACCGGAGCGCTGGTCGGAAGCGACATGGTGTTTGATGCCGCGCTGCGTAGAGCGGGCACGGTGCGGGTCAAAACATATGCTCAGCTGTTTGCTGCTGCAGAAATATTGGCATCCGGAAGCCGACCGAAAGGAAATCGTCTTGCTATTGTCACCAATGGCGGCGGTCCCGGTGTGCTCGCGGCAGATTGTGCCGCGGAAAACGGAATCGTAATGGCCAACCTGTCCCAGGAATCGATCGAGAAGCTCAATAGCGCGCTGCCGGCAAATTGGTCCCACAGGAACCCGGTAGATATTATCGGAGACGCGAATGTCGCGCGCTACGAAGCCGCAGTCAGCATCTGCCTGCAAGACCCCGAAGTTGACAGCGTGCTTGCCATGCTGAGCCCGCAAGCCATGACCGATGCCGACTCCGTGGCACAAGGCGTGATCCGACTCTCCAAGCAAACGGACAAGACGCTTCTTGCCTGTTGGATGGGCGAGGAGGTGGTGCGATCCAGTCGCACAGCTTTTGTACGTGAAAATGTACCGACTTTTTCCACGCCGGAAAATGCGGTTGAAGCATTTGGCTATCTCGCCGCCCACCGTCGCAACCAAGAGCTGCTACTTCAAGCGCCCAGTCCGCTGTCGCAGCAACAGGCGCCGGATGTTGAGGGCGCGCAAACTCTGATCGACGGAGTGCTGGCGCAAAAGAGGAAGGTTCTCAATGAAGCCGAGGCCAAGGCCCTGCTCGCCGCGTTCCGTATTCCCGTGGCGGAAACGCTGATTGCGCGCTCCCCTGCCGATGCCCTGGTGCTTGCCGAACAAATCGGTTTCCCGGTGGCTGCGAAAATCTATTCGCCGGATATAGTTCACAAGACCGACGTCGGCGGAGTCCGACTGCACATCATCAACGGCAGGGACCTGCTGGCTGCCTATCAGGACCTTATTGCCCAGGTCAGCAAGCTTCGCCCGCAAGCCCGCATCGAGGGCGTTGCGATCGAACCGATGTTAAGCAAACCAAACGCCCGGGAAGTAATGATCGGGGTCAGCACCGATGCGGTTTTCGGGCCGGTAATCAGCTTTGGTGCCGGGGGCATCAAAGTGGAAATCGAACAGGACCAGTCGATCGCGCTGCCCCCTCTCAATCATTACATTATCGATAATCTCGTCAGCCGCACCCGGATCGCAAAGATGCTCGGGAAATTCCGGAATCTGCCCGAGGTCAACCGGGTTGCTCTGGAAAATGTGTTATTGCGTGTTTCTGAAATGGTCTGCGAGCTACCGGGCCTCAAGGAAATGGATATCAATCCGCTGATCGTTGATGAGACAGGTGCGATAGTCGCGGATGCAAGAGTCGTGGTAGACCATCCGCTGCGAACCAAGGGCGGGCGGTATTCCCATATGGCCATTCATCCCTACCCGTCCTATCTCAAGAAGGAATGGTTTTTGCCCGATGCAACGTGTATCACCATCCGGCCCATACGCCCCGAAGACGCGGAGATCGAGCAGCAGTTTGTGCGCGGACTGTCATCTGAGGCGAGATACTTCCGGTTTTTCAACCCGATTCGCGAATTATCACCCGAGTTCCTGGCGCGTCTGACACAGGTTGACTACGACAGGGAAATGGCGCTGATTGCCACCGTTGCAACAGTCGGCGGAGAAACTGAAATTGGCGTGGCACGCTATAGCATCAACCCGGACGGCAGTACTTGTGAATTTGCCGTCGTCGTCGCCGACGATTGGCAGCGAAAAGGCATAGGTGCAAGGCTTGTCTCCGAACTTGCGGATTGCATTCGCGACAAAGGCATCAAGCTGATTGAAGGTTGGGTTCTTAAACAAAATATTGGAATGCTGCAGCTGGCAAAAGAGATGGGCTTCGACATAGCCACAAGTTCCGATGATCCGAAACTGATGTATGTAAGCAAGCAGCTTTAGCGGCGGCTGTGAAGCGCGGCGCAGGCGTGCATTGCAATTATATCAGCCTGGAATAGCGACGGTGCTCCAGGTCGGTACGCAGGTATTTGTCAAACACCATGCAGATATCGCGGATTGCGAATCGGCCGCGCTGTGTTACATTAATCCAACGTTCCTCCAGCGCGAGCAATCCGCGCCACTCCAATCCCTCAAGCTCTTGCAGCTCCGGTGCAAAGTAATTGTCGAAATCGACCACGTGGGCCTTTTCAATAGCATCCTTGGAAAGCGCGACGTGGCACATCAGAATCTGGATCACTGCGCGCCGCACCAGATCGTCTGCTGTCAGCTCAATGCCGCGCATAATCGGCAGCTGCCCGCGATCAAGACAGTCGTAATAATCCTTCAGTTCCCTGAAGTTCTGGCAATAGGTGGGACCGATTTTACCGATGGCGGATACCCCGAGCGCCACCATGTCGCAATCGGCGTAAGTGGAATAACCCTGGAAATTGCGGTGCAAACGGCCCTGGCGTTGCGCTTGCGTCAGTTCATCATCCGGCCTGGCAAAATGGTCCATGCCAATGTAAACATAACCCGCCTCGGTCATGCGCTCGATAGCCAGGCCAAGGAGCCGCAATTTGGTCTCCGTATCGGGAAGCGCGGCTTCATTGATCCGGCGTTGTGCCTTGAATCGGTTGGGGAGATGCGCGTAGCTGTAGATTGATACTCTATCGGGATTCATTGCGATCACGCTTTCAAGCGTGCCGTCAAAACCCTCAATGTTTTGGTGCGGCAAGCCGTATATCAGATCGATGCTTACCGACTTGAACCCCTCGCCGCGCGCGCCATCGATTACGCGCATGGTTTCTTCCTTTGTCTGTACCCGGTTTACCGCTCGTTGCACGACCGGGTCGAAGTCCTGTACGCCGATGCTCGCCCGGTTGAAACCCAGTTGGGCAAGAACCGCCATCGTCTCCTCGTCTGCAGTGCGCGGATCGATTTCCACCGAATATTCGCCTTCCGGTGCCAGACGAAAATGGCTGCGGATCGCCGCCATCAGCTGGCGGACTTCTTCATGGTTGAGAAAAGTGGGCGTGCCGCCGCCCCAATGCAGTTGCACTACATCCGGGTCGTCGCGGAACAATTCGCCCTGCAGGGCGATTTCGCGAAGCAGATAGCGCAGGTAGTTCACGACTTTGCCGCGGTCGCGGGTCACGATCTTATTGCAGGCACAATAAAAGCAAGGGCTGCTGCAAAACGGAATGTGCACATAAAGTGAAAGTGGACGAGTAATGCCGCCGATGTTGCGTTTCGCCGTCCAGACCCGGTAGGCATCGGGCCCGAACGCTTCTAGAAATCGGTCGGCGGTGGGGTACGACGTATAGCGCGGGCCGCTGCGCTCCAGCCGCCGCAATAAACCCGCATCCACAGAATCATTCATTTCATTTCCGCAAGTCGGTACAATCAATTCTGGCCAATATGCCGGAAATTCGAATTTAGCAAATTGACCCACGTCAAGTTTGGCGCAATCACTTGAAGTAACCCGCAATTGGTCTGCTGCCAGTTGATCTAAATCAACCTGACGCTCTTCAGGTTGAGCTATGTTTAATCAATTCTCATTTGCACGGCTGCTGAGACGGGACCGGTAAGCTAATTCCCAACGTGAATTCGGGCCCAGGCCTATAGATTGCAAAAACAGTCTAGCAACGTGTACGCTTTATCCAAGTCACTTGACTTGCAAATTCAATGATGGGCGCCATGAGGAACAATCATGCAAGCCGCGATAGCGGGCGGCATTCGGGGCACAATCACGGACATTCTGGCGCGTGTGCCGCAACGGCTCTCGATCCGGTATGCGGGATGACGGTCGACATCGCCGCGGCAAAGCATATGCATTCCTACGCCGGCCGAACCTGGTATTTCTGCAGCCGGCACTGTCTAGAAAAATTCGCGACCGCTCCGAAGGGGTTCGCAGAAAATAAACAAACTTCAGCAGTTCCGCCGGAGCCTGCGCATGGCGCGATATACACGTGTCCGATGCATTCGCAAATCCGGCAAGCCGGACCCGGGGTCTGCCCATTGTGCGGCATGGCGCTGGAACCCGTCGTAGCGAGTGCTGAGGAACATCCCAATGCCGAGCTTAAGGACATGACGCGGCGTTTCTGGATCGGACTTTTATTAACACTCCCGGTATTTTTTCTTGCGATGGCCGAGCATCTTCTTGGGCCGCGATTCGAACGATTCCTGAGCTCCGCAGTATCCGGGTGGATTCAGTTCCTGTTCAGCATTCCGGTCGTGCTCTGGGCGGCGTGGCCGTTCTTTGTACGCGGATGGAATTCTCTCGTTTCGCGCAACCTGAATATGTACACGTTGATCGCGCTGGGCGTCGGAGTTGCGTTTGCGTACAGTACCGTCGCGATACTCGTGCCCGGGCTGTTCCCTGCGGCTTTTCGCGACGCTTCCGGACAGGTAAGTCTTTATTTCGAGGCGCCGGCAGTCATCGCGGTGCTGGTCCTTCTCGGCGAAGTGCTGCAGCTGCGCGCGCGTGAGCAAACCAGCAGCGCAATCCGCGCACTGCTCAAGCTCGCGCCGCGATCGGCTATACGAATTCGAACCGATGGTAACGATGAGGAAGTGACGCTGGAACAGGTTCACAAAGGCGACAGCTTGCGCGTTCGCCCCGGAGAGAAAGTGCCGGTTGACGGCGTCGTCCTCGAAGGGCACAGCAGTGTCGACGAATCGTTCGTGACCGGCGAGTCCGTGCCCGTAGAAAAGCAGCCGGGGGAAAAAGTGACCGGCGGCACCGTCAATGGAACCGGAAGCTTTGTTATGCGGGCGGAACGTGTAGGTGCAGAGATGCTGCTCTCGCAAATCGTGCATATGGTTGCCGAGGCGCAGCGTACCCGCGCCCCTATCCAAAAGCTAGCTGATGTCGTGTCGTCCTATTTCGTTCCCGCAGTGGTGGGCATCGCCGCAGTGGCGTTCCTGCTTTGGTCGGTGTACGGACCGCCGCCGGCAATGAGTTTTGCTCTGGTAAGCGCCGTGTCGGTCCTGATTATCGCCTGCCCGTGCGCGCTTGGCCTGGCCACGCCGATGTCCATCATGGTCAGCACCGGGCGCGGCGCCCAGATGGGCGTGCTTATACGCAACGCGGAAGCGCTGGAGCGCATGGAGAAAATCGACACGCTGGTCGTGGACAAGACCGGCACGTTGACTGAAGGGAAGCCGAGGCTGACCTCGGTGGTTGCGGCAGACGGCTTTACGGAAGATCAGGTGCTGCAAGTCGCATCGAGCCTCGAACGCGGCAGCGAACATCCGCTCGCCACCGCGATTCTAACGGGTGCAAAGGAACGAAACGTGACGCCGTCGGCAGTCGAGAACTTCACGGCTGTGTTTGGACAGGGCGTCAAGGCAATTTTCCAGGGCAGGCGCGTTGCCCTGGGTAATCTGCGCTTCGCCCAATCCCTGGCCCAGATCTCGCAAAGCTTGCAGGCTAAAGCCGACTCAATGCGCCGCGGCGGCGAGACTGTCGTGTTCCTGGTAAACGAATCGCATGTTGCCGGCGTGATCGGTGTGGCTGACCCGATTAAAGCGTCTGCTCGGGAAGCGCTGCGGGCGCTTGCTACCGAGGGAATTAAAGTCGTCATGCTGACGGGGGATAATGAAATTACTGCGCGCGCGGTGGCGCAGCGCCTGGGAATCATGGACGTCCGGGCCGACGTCCCGCCGCGGGAAAAAGGCCTGGTGGTGAAGGCGCTGCGCAAGCAAGGTCGCGCAGTGGCGATGGCGGGCGACGGCGTAAACGATGCGCCCGCTCTCGCCGAGGCTGAAGTGGGGATCGCAATGGGCACCGGCGCCGAGGTGGCGATCCAGAGCGCAGGCATTACTCTGGTGAAAGGTGATTTAGGCGGCATCGTGCGCGCGCGGCGCCTTTCCCGCGCAACCATGCGCAACATCCGCCAAAATTTGTTCCTCGCCTTTGTCTACAACAGCATCGGGGTGCCAATCGCCGCCGGCGTCCTGTTTCCCTTTACCGGCTTATTGCTGAACCCGATGATCGCCGCTGCGGCAATGAGCGCAAGCTCGGTCTCGGTCGTTCTCAACGCGCTTCGGCTGCGCACGGCGAAGATTTAGCACGCATCACCTTGTCAACAGCGCGCCGGTTGCGGGATGCAAACTTGGGAATCCAGTTTCTTGGAGCCACTGGAACGGTAACCGGCTCGAAATACCTCCTGAGCCGCGGTTCCAAACGCTACCTGATTGATTGCGGATTATTCCAGGGCTACAAACAATTGCGGCTGAGAAACTGGGACCCGCTGCCCGTCGATCCAAGAGTAATCAACGCGGTGGTCCTCACCCATGCACATATTGATCACAGCGGTTATCTGCCGCTGCTCGCCAAAAACGGCTTCAGCGGCAAGATTTACTGCACCCATGCCACCCGCGAGCTGTGCGCGATTTTGCTCCCCGACAGCGGACATTTGCATGAGGAAGAAGCCGAGTACGCAAATCGCCACGGGTTTTCCAAACACAAACCTGCATTGCCCCTCTACACAAAGGACGATGCCTGGCGTTGCCTGCAGCTTTTCGCGCCGCTTGATTTCGACTTGGAATGGCTTCTTGACGAAGAATTAAAGGTGCGATTTATTCCTTCAGGGCATATTCTCGGTTCAGCGTTCATATCCATTCGCAGCCCGGAAACTTCGATTCTGTTTTCCGGCGATATCGGGCGTCCGAACGACATCGTGATGCGTCCGCCCAAACTGATCGAAGCCGCTGACTATTTGGTCGTTGAATCTACCTACGGCGATCGTCGGCATGATCCAGCCGATCCGCGGCTGAAGCTCGCCGAGATTATCAATCGTACAGCGGGACGCGGCGGGGTTGTCATTATTCCCGCATTTGCGGTGGGCCGTGCCCAAACCCTTCTTTATTACATCAACCTGTTGAAAACCGAAAAATCAATACCCGACCTTCCCGTATTTCTCAACAGCCCGATGGCAGTCGACGTGACCCAGTTGTTTCGCAACCATCTCGGCGAACATAGGTTGACTCCCGAACAGTGCGATGCAATGTGCACGACCGCCCACATCGTCAACAGTGCGGAGGAATCCAAGAGTCTCAATGACAAGCGCGGACCCATGATCATCATCGCAGCAAGCGGCATGGCTACGGGCGGCCGGGTCGTGCATCACCTGAAATCATTTGCTCCTGACCCGCGCAATACCATTCTTTTCTCCGGCTTCCAGGCAGGCGGCACACGCGGCGCGGCTATTCTTGCCGGGGCCGAGTCAGTGAAAATCCACGGCGCGTATGTACCAATACGCGCCGAGGTAGCACTAATCAACAACCTATCTGCGCATGCCGATTGTTTGGAGATTATGGCTTGGTTGAAAGGCTTCAGTAATCCTCCCAAACGCACTTTTGTGACACACGGCGAACCCGCAGCGGCGGACGCCCTGCGCCATCGGATCGAGGAAGGGCTCGGTTGGAGCTGCCGTGTTCCGGATTATCTCGAAGCGGATCTGCTTGCTTGATCGAGCGGCGCTCCCGAAAAGCAGATGGTAGGAATCACCAGCCGCTACTCTTCGGTTTTCACGGCTTAAGCTACTTTGATTGAAGATAGTAGGCAACGGCCTCCATTTCGTCCCGCGTCATGTTTTTCGTAATGCCGATCATGACGGCGGAGTATGGCCGTAACCGGGTGCGAAATATCTGCAGCTGTGCGAACAAATAGGCGGCATGCTGTCCAGCAAGTCGCGGGAACACCGCTACCCCTTCTCCATTTTCGCCGTGGCATGACGAGCACGCTGCCAAATTTTTCGAAGGTATTCCGTTTAAGTAGATACTTTTGCCTTTCTCAATGAGCCTGGGCTTCTCAATTTTTCCTGGAGAAGGGGTCTGAGATTCGTAGTAGTCAGCCAAGCCCGTTATGGTATCGTCATCCAGCAGTGCCGAAACCCCCCACATGTAGGCTTGGGGACTGGCTTCGAGTCGGGTCTGGCCTCTGAACAGCTTGAGCTGCTGTGCAGTATACAAAGCCGACTGGCCCGCAAGACTTGGAGTTTGGGGAACCTGGCTGTGGCCGCCCTCACCATGGCAGACCGCACAGATGCGAACGACGCGGTCTACGTGATCCTCCACATTCGTATTGGTCTTGTCCGCCCACCCCAAATAGGAAATCAGGATAAAACAGATCCCTGTCGCAATCGCAACAGTCTTGTCCATCCCGATTTTTTAATATTGAAACAAGCGGCTGTTTTGCAACGGTCGTACGTTCAGCCCTGAAAGCGAAAACTCACACTTTCTTGACGTAGGCCGAGCACCAGCCCGTGTCGTGGACCAGCTTGCCGCCAAAGATAGGACATGGGCCCCATTCAGCTCCGGGTTTGCCCTGGTACAGCTGGCAATTCGAGCATTGCTCACCGGCCATGTATTTTGAAAATTTTGCTTTGTCGACTTTGGTAGCATCGAGCTTGTATCCCAGGCTTGCCGCTGCCGGATCGGTCTCATTTACGTGCTCCTGTGCTGCTGATGTACCGGCGCGCAGACCCATCGCGACAGAAGCGACTGCAAGTGTGCCAATTCTCAGGAAATCACGACGCCGAATATTGGTGCGAGTTTGCTTCATTGCTCTTTTCTCCTTACCGTAAATTACACAACACCAGCCTACAAGGATTCCAGGTACGCTGCAAGGGCCCGCTTTTGATCATCCGTGAGGTTCACGGCAATGCCGTGCATGATCGTAGACTTGCGCAGATTTTCCTGAATCACGGTAAGCTGACGCACCCGGTATTGGGCATGCTGACCGGCTAAACGAGGAAATATGGCCGCCCCCTGGGCATCTTGCCCATGGCAACTCGCGCAGGCCGGAATATTTTGGGAGGGAATGCCGTTGTGGAACAGCTTTTTGCCTTGGGCAATGAGTGCGGCCGGAGCTGTCTCATTATAGCTACCAAAATGACGATTCTTTATACCTAAATAACTTTATCTAGAGCGACTCCTCGCAAGAAATTACTGATAATTATTTTCATTCTCAATCAGGTCTCACGTGCTATCTATAAATTATATGAATCCTGTTCATCGAATCGATCAGGCGTATGGTTCGAGCTCTTCGTAAAAAATGCTTTTGCTAGTCGACATAAATGATTCTAACTTCCATTAGCCGGGATGAAATCAAATTTCAAAATGAATACTTTCAAATACAGACGATAAATGAAAATTCTTCTCGCAGTGGATGGTTCGCCGCATTCGGACAAGGCCACTAAAGCCTTGATTAAACATGCGGCGCTTTACAACAAAGCGCCCGAAATCTTTTTACTCTATGTCCATCTGCCGGTACCAAATTTGCCCGGCATGCACAGGGTGATCAGCCGGAACGCAATCAAGCGGTATTACCGGGAGGAATCGGAGGAAGCGCTGGCAAACAGCGGACGATTGCTGAATCGTGCAAAGATCATACATCGCGCCCTAATGTTCGTTGGCCCGGTTGCTGAAACCATCATCGAGCAGGCCAAAGCGCGAAACTGCGATCTAATCTACATGGGAACGCGCGGTATGGGAGGATTGAAAAATATGCTGCTAGGTTCCACCGCCGTCAAAGTGCTGCGCCTTGCAACGATTCCTGTTGTTTTGGTGAAATAGTCTATTCCCTAGCGGCGCGAGCGTTTTTAATTGTCGAATTTACCCCATAACCCCCGCACAGAATTAGCTCACTTCGCGGGCCTCGCGGAGGCTTCTTTCATAATGTCGGCCAGAAAAGCGAAGGCTGCACTCCACGCCTTTCGCACATCCGGCGTGAAATCGCTTCCGACAACATTTGACAGCGTGTCCATCATCGCCTGTTCAAACGGCTGATAGTGGCGATCCCGCACTCCGTACATTGCGTGGCGCTTGCCCAGGTCGAAGATGATCGGAACAATTTTGTCCTGGATGTCGAGGCTATTCACAACCATATCGAGCATCAGAAACAGTGCCTTGCCCTGCTCCCGCATGTTGCCCCAAAAAAGCTGCCTGGCATTGGGATCGAGTTCAAACAGGCGCTGGTAAAACATTTCCCCTACTTGATCCGGCATGGCCGCCAGCTTATCGAACGAGGTCTTAACAAGTTGGATTTCCTCTGGCGTCATAAAATCCTCGAAATCGTCCATATATGAACAGGCGGTTTTTTATTCCAGAATAAAACTTATTTTAGCGTTAATCCGGTACTTCATAATCTTGTTGTTTTCCACCTTGGCCTCAAAGTCTTTAATATAAATCGACTTGATGCCGCTAAGCGTCTTTCCGGCACGCATCACCGCGTTTTGCGCAGCATCCTCCCAGCTTTTATTCGACTCCGCCAATACTTCTATGACTTTCAGCATATCTGCCATGACTGAACTCCTCTTCCTAAGTTAAAGCTTCCAAGAAAAGCTGCTATTTTTCACCTGCACACCAGCACCGGAATCTTGCTGTGCGTTAATACTTTGTTGGTTTCGCTTCCCAGGATCATTGCACCAAGGCCTTTCCATCCGTGCGAGGCCATGAAGATCAGGTTGCAATTTTTTCTTTGCGCTGTGCTAATGATCGCCTTATAAGGCTGGTCGCTTACCACATGCACAGCTCCAAACCTGACCCGCGCGGCTGCAGCCGCCTTGCCCGCGGCGTCAAGAATTTTCCTGGCGCGCAGTTTGCTGTCTTTTTCATATTCTCGCTTGGTGTCGATAACCATCAGGGGTTCATCGGCGAAAAACACATGAAAGGTGGGCGTCACGGTGATGAAAGTTATTCCTGCCCCGATCGATTTTGCAAATGCCACGCCTTGTTTGACGGCTTTTTGCGAAAGACTCGAGCCGTCGGTCGGTATCAGTATGTGCTTGTACATTGGGCCCTCTTTTAAGTGTTAAATTGCCAATCCGGCATTACCTTTGGCTTCTTTTGCCGCTTCAAGAAAGTTGCTTTAATTATCAGTTGCGCGCTCGGCGGATTGCCTTGATCCAAATCAAATCAGCTGCCTTTTTTTACCCGGAGATCGCGCAACCAGGCGCTAGCTATGGGCAGCGAACGGACTGCGCTTTGGCCGCTCACTCTCCCATCCTATACAATAGTAATGGTGGAGTAAGTGCTGAAGGAGGCAAAAATTGCCAAGGAAAAAGCATTCAGTGCATAACGCAAGATCTAGAAAATCAACCAAAAATAAATCCTCTGGAAAGGTCAAATCGCTTGGCGATGCGGCGCTGCGCAGCCGCGAAGAGATTTGGGACGCGTTTTTTGAATCCGCCGCCGACGCAATCGTCGTTGTTGACCCGCAGGGTTCGATCGTCCAGGCCAACGCGCAGGTGCATGCCCTGTTCGGCTATCGTCGCGAGGAGCTCATTGGAAATCCGGTAGAAATCCTGCTGCCTGAGCGTTTTCGGGATGGCCACGTTGGCCATCGCATGGACTTCGCCGCTCAGCCGCGCACTCGTGCAATGGGCTCGGGCCTGGAGCTTTACGGCCGGCGCAAGGACGGAAGCGAATTCCCGGTAGACATCATGCTGAGCGCGAAAAACTCCTTGCGGAAAAACCTTGTCATCGCCGCTATTCGCGATGTCAGCGAACAAAAACGGGTTGAACACGCGCTGCGTGAGGCCCGCACAAAGCTGGCGTTAAAGGTGGAGCAGCGCACCCGCGAACTAACCGAAGTCAACCGAGCGTTGCGCGATGAAATAGCGGGGCGTACCCGCGCCGAGGAAGCGCTGCTCCAGGCTCAGAAATTGGAGGCGGTCGGACAGTTAACCGGGGGCGTAGCTCACGATTTCAACAACCTGCTTACCGTAATCAGCGGCAACCTGCAGATGCTTCGGGAGCGTGTCGCGCAAGCCCCAGTGTTGCGCGAGCTTGCTGACGCTGCGGCGAACGCTGCGGCGCGCGGCGCTGAACTAACGCGAAAACTGCTCGCTTTTTCCCGCAGGCAGCCGCTGCAGCCTCGGGAAGTAGATCTCGGCGAGCTGGTGCAAAACATGACCGACATGCTGCGAAGGACATTAGGGGAATCCATCCGCATTGAAACGGCGGTTCGACCCGGGTTGGCAAAAGCAATTGCCGATCCGGGCGGGCTGGAAAACGCCCTGCTCAATCTCGCGCTCAATGCACGCGATGCGATGCCGCAAGGTGGACGGCTTACCATTGAGACCGCGGCTGTCGCGCCTGATGCCGCATCCGATATTGAGGGGAGCGATTTGGTGCCCGGTGAATACGCGATGCTTACAGTGACAGACACCGGCAGCGGGATGTCCCCGGAAGTAATAAAGCGGGCATTCGAGCCGTTTTTCACCACCAAAGCCGCTGGAAAAGGCAGTGGGCTGGGCTTGGCGTCGGTCTACGGCTTTGTCAAACAATCGGGCGGACATGTCAAGATCTTCAGCGAGCTTTCGCGAGGCACCACGGTACAACTCTATTTGCCACTGGCAAAAGGTTACGAGGAAGCTCTCGCGCAGGATTATGCGTTCAGTGGTACACCGCAAGCTGCCGGCGAAACAGTGCTGCTGGTCGAGGATGACGAAGGCGTGCGCGACCTCGCCAGCGTATTCCTGCGTGACCTCGGTTATGTGGTACTCGAAGCGGCGGACGCACAACAAGCGCTTGTAGAGCTGGAAAAAGGACGCGATATCGATTTATTGTTTACCGACCTGGTGATGCCCGGCGCGATGAATGGATTGGAGCTTGGGCGCGAAGCCTTGCGCCGCAGACCTTCGATGAAAGTCTTGTATACGTCCGGCTATATTGAAAATAGCGTGGTGCAAGACCGGAAGTTTGAGGACAGCACACAACTCATCAGCAAACCCTATACTCGGGAAGCGCTCGGCAGGCACATCCGCCGTATTCTCGAACAATAATTGGCGCCCTACGCTTAAGCCTTGGTCTTAGCCATCCCCAGCCGGACACACGCCAGCAGGCGCCGGTTATCAAAAGGCTTGCTGAAGTAACCGAGAGCATTGATGTCTTTGGCCCGGCTCGAGGTCAACAGATCTCCGCGGCCGCTTACAAATATAATCGTCAGCCGCGCATGGCGCGCCTGGAGCGTTTCTGCAAGTTCGAGCCCGTTCATCGCGCCGGGCAGATCAAGGTCCAGCACGAGGCAGCCGTCTTGGGGCAGGCTATAATCGGCAAGAAACCCCTCAGCGCTGGACCAGGTTTGCACATTGAATCCGTCCGCTTCGATGAGCGTTCTTAGCAGGTCGAGCACAGCTCGGTCATCATCCACTACAAAGACGGTAGTCAAGCGGGCGCCCTCGCTCATGTCCATATGGGCCCTTTCTCGAATCAAGCGACCGCATGTAGCGTTCCCCCACGCGCATCGTGACGCGCAGCGCGCCGCGCAGGTTTGCGCATGCTTGCGTCGTTTTTGCCTATTAATTTCCTCAAGCCCGGTATGTCCTTGAGATAGATGTCGCGTTTATCTGCGGTTATCAATTCCTCGTCCTGAAGCCTTGAAAAAACACGGCTCACGGTTTCGATGGTGAGGCCAAGATAGCTGCCGATTTCTCCTCGGGTCATGCGCAGGCAAAAATTGCTCGCCGAGTAACCCCGCGTCAGATAGCGCTTTGAAAGCTGAAGCAGGAACGTTGCGACGCGCTCTTCTGCGCTCATCGCGCCCAGCAGCAGCATCACCCCGTGATCGCGCACAATCTCCCGGCTCATGATCCTATGGAAATGGCGCTGCAAAGAAGGAATGTCGCGCACCAGCCGCTCCAGCTCGTAAAACGGCAGTTCGCACAGCTCGCTGTCCTCCAGCGCCACCGCGTTCACGGTATGAAAATCGGAACTAATTCCATCGAGGCCCATTATTTCGCCCGCCATATAAAAACCCATGACCTGTTCACGTCCGTCATCATGCAGCACAGAAGTCTTGAACGAACCCGCTTTAACCGCGAAAATACAGGACAGCGGCGTCCCGGCATGGAAGACATAACAGCCGCGCTTGACGGGGCGCCTATGCCGAATCAAGTCGCCAAATTTCCCGAGCTCGTTTTCTTCGGCACGGGAAAGTAGACACAAATCATCCAGGCTGCAAACTGCGCAGCCCAATTGAGTATTGCAAGGGAAAGCGGTAACGTCATGCAGCGCGGTCGGGGTAGCCATGAAATCCTCCAGTTCGAAACAAAGGTGTTTTCAGTCGTTGCATCAGCTCAACTGCTATCAGTGGCAGGTTTTCCATCTTGTTGTATCTAGGCTATGATTTTTCGCGCAAAGCCTCTCTTTGGAAGCCACACAGGCAGACTAAGGCAAATTTGTAAACCGCAAATAACAGAAATGACAGATTTTGAAACAATGTGTAACAACATCCTGATTTAGCGTAATCCGTGCCACCGAGCAAACACATCTTGGTCGTGGATGATGAACCGGCGATCTGTGAGCTGGTGCAAAGCTATCTTTGCTCGGAAGGATTCCAGGTCAGCACCGCAAAAGACGGCGAGGCGATGCGCCGGGTCATGGATTCGGGGCCGGTCGATCTGGTCATACTTGATCTTGTGCTTCCCGGCGACGATGGATTTTCGCTGACCCGATATTTGCGGGAGCACTCCGATGTCGGGATCATCATATTGACGGGCAAAGGAGAAACGGTCGACCGGGTCGTGGGATTAGAAATGGGCGCAGACGATTATCTGCCCAAGCCTTTCGAGTTGCGCGAGCTCCTCGCGCGGGTGCGCAGCGTTTTACGTCGCGTGGGTACAAGCCGCAACCACGCCAACGCGGCTAATGTCGCGCGCTTCGCAGGTTGGCGGCTGGATTTTTCAAGCCGGCGGTTATATTCCCCGGACAACGTAGATACCCCCCTTACTGCAGGAGAATTTGATTTGCTGGCGGTTTTCGTGACTCATCCGAACCGGATACTGAGCCGGGATGAACTCCTGGATCTCACGCGCGGGCGCGCGGCAGGACCGTTTGACCGCACCATCGATGTGCAGGTGGGCCGTTTGCGGCAAAAGATCGAGCCCGACGCGCAACATCCCACATTGATCAAGACGATAAGGACCGCGGGTTACTTGTTTACGCCCCCGGTGAAGAGCTAAACAGTGTACTGCGTATCAAAAAACCTGTAGCCGTTGCCGCCGGCTTTCTTGGCCTCGTACATGGCGCGGTCCGCAAAAGCGAGCAGCCGTTCAGGGTCGTTTCCATCCTTCGGGTACAGCGCGATGCCCACGCTGGTTTTGATATTCACTTTCACCCCGTAAAAATTGTAGGACTGGCCGATTCGGGTCACCAGCTTTTCGCCAAGCGCCTGGGCTGCCTGCGGATTTTCAATGTCGGTCTGAACGATGACGAACTCGTCGCCTCCGAGGCGCGCCACCATATCCGTCTTGCGCACCGAAGCGTTTAGCCGTTCCGCTATCGCCTTTAGCAACCGATCACCGACCCGATGACCGAGCCTATCGTTTACGTTCTTGAATCCATCCATATCTAGAAAAAGAATTCCAACCAAGCGCCCGGCACGTTGCGCCACAGAAACCGCGTCCTCGAGGAACTTAAGCAGCAATTCGCGGTTGGCAAGGCCGGTCAGGCTGTCGTGATAAGCGAGAAAATGCGTGCGCTCGATTTCCTTTTCCCGCGATGTCAGATCGTGCTGGATGGCGATGAAGTGGGTAACGTTGCCCGTTTCGTCCATCAGCGGCGTAATGATTTCTTCTACAACGAAAAGCGCGCCGTCCTTCCTGCGCTCCACCATCTTGCCGCGCCAAACCCTGCCGGAGCAAATTGTCTCCCACATCTCTTTGTAAAAGCGCGGGTCCTGGCGGCCGGACTTCAGAAAGCTCGCTTTGCGACCCAGTACTTCTTGCTCCGAATAGCCGCTCAATTGCCAAAAAGCGCTGTTGGACCAGACGATGAAACCCCGGGAATCTGTGATAAAGATCGCGTTTGCGACCTTGGCAAGCGCATCGGCCAGCAGATCCTGCTGAACACTGCTTAGCGCGTTGTTTTGAGTGCGCTTGACCTTAGTCATAAAAATGGACGGTTGGGAGTGTCTGTTTGATCCAGGTCAAAAACTGCCTGTGACTTTTGGATTATATTTTAAATACGCGAAACAAGTGGTCGTTTGCAGCCGTTTACGGTGCAGTGCTTGTTTCCCCACATTTTATTTAATTATTTTGATGAGGAGCAAACCATGGCTGGCAATATCACACGTTACGATCCGCTTTCAATGATGGATACCGATCTTGATGACTGGTTCAAGGGTTTTTTTCTGCGCCCAATTAGTCTGCAGGGGCAGCCGTCGCTGCAGATAAAGATGGATGTTAGCGAGAATGACAAGGCCTACAAAGTACGCGCCGAAATTCCGGGCGTGAAGAAGGAAGACATCGCTGTCAACATCGACGAAAAACAGGTCGCGATCAGCGCGGAAGTAAAAGAGGAAAAGGAAAAGAAAGACGGCGAAAAGGTGGTTCACAAGGAGCGCTATTACGGCAACGTGTTCCGCAGTTTCACGCTTCCCCAGGATGTCGACGAAAAGGCCGCACAGGCTCACTATGAGGACGGCGTGCTGGAACTCACCCTGCCCAAAAGACCGGCAAGCAAAGCAAAACAGCTGACTATTTCCTGAGCTTTTAGGCGCCGGCAATTAGCCGGCGCATTTATTGTAGTTAAGCTAGGCGATAGTGGTGCCATCGCGCGGGTGATTGCGGGCAAAAATTGTCTTGAAGCTGACCGGAGGCAAAGCCGGGGCGGTGAAATTCACAATTGCGAGCGCGACCGGATGTCTCGAAGCACTTCGTCGTGCGCAAGCTGGAAGCGAATTTGATTTCCGCGAGAAGGGGGAGCGTACTAATATTGTCAAAGCCTTTTGGCATTAAATCGTGGCATTCTCGCCGCCTTGATCGGTATCAGTTAAGCTTGGCGCATTACGGGCCACAAAATTAGACCGAGAAGGTCTTTCCGCCGGAGAGCGCGATGCGCGCGATGATCCTTGGTGCGCCTCACGAAAGATTGCATTTATCGGAATTGCCGGTCCCGACGCCGGGACCCGGCCAAGTCCTGGTGCGGGTTCACGCCTGCGGCGTTTGTAGAACCGACCTGCACGTGGTGGATGGCGACCTTACCGAGGGCAAACGGCCCATCATACCCGGCCATGAAATAGTCGGAAACGTTGCCGCGAAAGGCGAAGGCGTAGAGCGTTTTGCGTTAGGCGAGCGGGTCGGCGTGCCCTGGCTGGGTTATACCTGCGGCAGCTGCGGTTACTGTCGTACCGGGCGGGAAAACCTGTGCGACAAGGCGCGCTTCACCGGATATGACATCGACGGCGGCTATGCCGAATACACGGTTGCGGACCAGCGCTACTGTTTTCCCATACCAAAGGAATATAGCGACGTAGAAGCGGCTCCCCTGCTTTGCGCAGGCTTGATCGGCTATCGTTCGCTGGTCGCGGCAGGCGATGCAAAACGGCTTGGCATTTACGGCTTCGGCGCCGCGGCGCATATTATTGCGCAGGTCGCGCGCTATCAAGGCCGCGATGTTTTCGCCTTCACCCGCCGGGAAGACCACGCGGCGCAAGCCCTGGCACGCAGGCTCGGCGCAGCGTGGGCCGGGAGTTCCGATGAACGCGCCCCGCAAGAACTTGATGCCGCCATTTTGTTTGCGCCGGTCGGCAGCCTAATTCCAGCAGCGCTGAATGCTGTCGCAAAAGGCGGTGTCGTGGTGTGCGCCGGAATCCATATGAGCGATATTCCCAGTTTCCCTTACCATGATCTCTGGGGTGAACGGGTGATTCGTTCCGTTGCCAACCTCACGCGGCATGACGGCGAGGAGTTTCTCAAACTTTGTCCCCGGGTACCGGTGCGCGCTGAAGTAGAGCTTTTTGTACTGGAGCGCGCCAATGAAGCCTTGGCAAAACTTCGCGAA
Source organism: Burkholderiales bacterium (assembly GCA_035518095.1). Lineage (NCBI taxonomy): Bacteria > Pseudomonadati > Pseudomonadota > Betaproteobacteria > Burkholderiales > Burkholderiales bacterium. The sequence goes on from DATIXX010000035.1 coordinate 77,498, forward strand.
GGCAAGATTAGCGGCGCCGCAGTGCTGGACCTGGGGGCGCCCGCGCGGGGCATGCCGCCCGGCCCTGATTAGAGAAAATGGACTCGAAACAGGAATTCGCGATTCCCTCCGGCCTAAAGCGCGCAGAAGCTGCGCTCAGATTGCGGAGCGACGGTCCCAATGAGCTGCCATCCCGCAAGACCTCCGGACTGCTTGCCATCGCTTTGCAAGTAATGCGGGAACCCATGTTTCTGCTGCTGGGTGCCGCGGGTGCAATTTACTGCATTCTTGGCGACCTGCATGAAGCCCTTATTCTGCTCTCCTTCGTAGTGATGATCATGGGCATCACCATCTACCAGGAGCGCAAGACTGAGCGCGCGCTCGAAGCACTGCGTGATCTGTCGAGCCCGCGCGCGCTCGTCGTTCGCGACGGAACGCAGCAGCGCATTCCCGGCCGCGAAGTGGTGCGCGGCGATCTTCTTATTTTAAATGAGGGCGACCGCGTCGCGGCGGACGCGGTGTTGCTGTCCTGCAACGATCTTCGCGTCGACGAGTCGCTGCTGACAGGAGAATCAGTGCCGGTCAGCAAAATTCCCTGGGACGGCACGCAGCAACTGCAGCGCCCCGGCGGTGACAACCTGCCGTTCATCTTCTCCGGTACCTTGCTGGTGCAGGGCAAGGGAACAGCCGAGGTGTTGACCACCGGCGCGGCCACCGAAATCGGCAAGATCGGCAAAGTGCTGCAGACCATAACCGCGGAATCGACGCCGCTGCAGCAGAAAACCGGAACTTTTGTTCGCAAGCTTGCGATTGCCGGGTTGCTTCTGTCTGCAACGGTAGTGATTTTGTACGGACTTAACCGCGGCGACTGGCTGGCTGGCACGCTCGCAGGCATAACCCTGGCGATGGCACTTCTGCCGCAGGAATTCCCGGTAGTTGTCACCGTGTTTCTTGCGTTAGGTGCCTGGCGCATTTCGCATCAACGGGTTCTGACACGCAACATTCCCGCGATCGAAGCGCTGGGTTCCACTACTGTTTTATGCGTGGACAAAACCGGCACACTTACGTTAAATCGTATGAAGGTGCGCAAGCTATACGCAGGCGGCGGATTCCTCGATATCCAACCTGACCCCGCGGGCGAGCTTCCCGAGCAATTTCACGAGCTGGTGGAATATGGAATCCTGGCAAGCGAAATCGAACCTTTCGATCCAATGGAGAAAGCGCTGATGGACCTCGGCCAGCGCTTTCTTTCGCAGACCGAGCATCTGCATTATGACTGGGCGCTGAAACACGAATACGCGCTGACTCCGGAGTTGCTTGCCCACACGCACGCATGGAAAACGCCCGAAGGACACGGCTACATCGTGGCCACCAAGGGTGCGCCTGAAGCTATCGCCGATCTTTGCCACCTGCCTGAAAACCGGCGCGATGACCTGGCCGGAAAAGTGAAGCAAATGGCGACCGAAGGTTTGCGCGTGCTGGGTGTGGCGCGGGCGCGTTTCGATGGCCCGCGCTGGCCTGACGGACAGCACGACTTCGACTTTGAATTGGTTGGGCTGGTAGGACTCGCCGACCCGGTGCGACCCACTGTCGCGGCTGCGCTCGCCGACTGCTACAGTGCGGGCATCCGCGTGGTGATGATTACGGGCGATTATCCCGGCACCGCGCAGGCCATCGCACGGCAAATCGGCCTTGCGCAGCACGATCAAATAATCACCGGCTCGGAGCTCGACGGTATGGGCGATGCGGAGCTGCAGCAGCGTATTCGCAACGTCAACGTCTTCGCGCGGGTCGTGCCGGAACAGAAATTACGCATAGTTAGCGCTTTTAAAGCGAATGGAGAAATCGTGGCCATGACCGGCGATGGAGTAAACGATGCGCCTGCGCTCAAAGCCGCCCATATCGGCGTAGCGATGGGCGCACGCGGCACCGATGTTGCGCGCGAGGCCGCTTCTCTCACCCTGCTTGATGACGATTTCGCCTCTATTGTTGGCGCCATGCGCATGGGGCGACGCATCTACGATAACATCCGTCATGCGATGACCTACATAATGGCCGTGCATGTGCCCACCGCCGGCATGTCGCTTTTTCCGCTGCTTCTGGGCTGGCCATTAATGTTGTTCCCGGTGCATATTGTATTCCTCGAATTCGTTATCGACCCGGCTTGCTCGATTGCATTTGAGGCGGAACCCGGTGAAAAGGATCTGATGCAACGCCGGCCACGCGACCCGCGCGCGCCCCTGTTCAGCGGCCTCGCTTTGTCGTTGAGCTTGCTGCAGGGAGTAGGCCTGTTGATCATCGTTGGCGCGGTCTACGCCTACTCGCTGGGTTCGGGTGCCTCGGGCAATGAGGCGCGCGCGCTCGCGTTCACGACCATAGTTTTGGGCAATCTCGGGCTCATCCTCGCCAACCGTTCTCATGTACGCCCTTTGTTGACCGTGCTGCGCACGCCCAATGCGGCGTTGTGGTGGATTGTGTGCGGAACACTTATCGGCCTCGCGCTGGTGATGCTCTTCCCGCCGCTGCGCGACGTATTTCGGTTCGCCCCGCTGCACCCGCGCGAGATGATGATAAGCGCTGCGGCAACCTTTATAGCGATATTGTGGTTTGAGCTGGTCAAGCGTTTCCCCGAAATAAGCGGATTCGGAAACAGTTAATATCTGCAGAGGCGCGCGCGTGCAAAAGCTTCCCACAGTAAAACGCGATACCGAGTTCGCGCTTTCGGCGAAAGTCGCTTTCTTGAAACAAGCGCAGGTTTATCCGGAACCGACATCCGATGTAAAAACCGTGGAAACCCACCGGTCATGGGTTTTCCTGACTAATCAGTACGCCTACAAATTAAAAAAGCCGGTGCGCTCCGCATTCATGGACTCGAGCACGGTTGCCGCGAGAAAGTATTACTGCGAGGAAGAGGTGCGGCTCAACCGGCGTTTGGCGGGTGATGTCTATATCGCGACAATCCCATTGACCGCGGACCGCGCTGATAAGCTCGAATTGAACGGCGTAGGACCCGCCGTAGACTGGTTGGTGAAAATGCGCCGTTTGCCCGCCCACCGCATGCTCGACATTGTTATCCTGGGCAAGCAAATCGAGGACAGGCAGACGCGTGCGGTTGCGGAAAAGCTGGCCAGATTCTACCAGGCCTCAGCGCCGGTGAGCATCGCCGCGATCGATTACTGGTCCGGGTTTGAACGCGACGTCCGCGCCAATCTCGGCGAGCTCAGCCGCCCGGTGTTTGGCATGCCTAAAGAGTTAATCGAAGCACCGTGCGCCGCCCAGTTGAATTTGCTAAGCTCGGCCCCGGCCATGTTTGACCAGAGAGTTCGCGATGGAAGAATCATAGAAGGCCACGGCGATCTTCGGCCGGAACATATATGCCTGCTGGAACCGGAGCCTGTCATTATCGATTGTCTGGAGTTCAACCGCGAGCTGCGGACCCTGGATGCGGCGGCCGACCTGGCTTTTCTCGCGCAGGAGTGCGAACGTTTAGGCGCTCCACAAGTCGGGAAAATCATTTTGGACGTATATAGTGATGTGACGCATGATCGTCCATCGCCGGTATTGCTGAGCTTCTACAAGAGTTTTTGGGCCTGCGTGCGCGCCAAGCTTTGCGTCTGGCATCTCATCGATCCGATATGCCGCGACCCCGCGAAATGGTCGCAACTGGCGATGGAATATTTGGCGCGCGCCGGAAACTATGCCGGGGGTTTTTGACATGCCTGTTGCGTTTGCGACCGCATTGCGCCACAGCATGACTGATCACGATTGAAGCAGGTCTACAATCGATCCACCAGTGTGTATTCTCTCGATGGCATCCGCAAAGAGCTTGGCCGAATCCAAAATAGTCAGTTTTTCCTGAACCAACTGAACTTCCAGCCACAGCGGCGGCACGGTGTCGGTGATTACGATTGCATCAATCGGGGCAGCGCGCAGAATCGCGTTGGCATCCTGGGAAAATAGTCCGTGCGTCGCAGCTGCGTAGACTTGTTTTGCGCCGGCCAAACGGCACGCGGTGGCCGCCCGCGCAATCGTCGTGCCGCTGCTGATGAGGTCGTCAATGATCACCACCGAGCTGTTTTTCACTTCCGCGACCAGCGTTTCGCCGCTCACCGTGCCCAGCGCCCGGTATTTCTCCATGAAACCGCCGGCGACATTGCGTGCCAGCCGGCGCATTAACGCCAAGCGGAATCTTTCGGCCCGTTTCACGCCGCCGACATCCGGCGAAAGCACCACAACTTCGTCCGCGGCCAACAGCTTCGCAAAGTGCTCGACAAACAGTTGTGCGGCTTCCAAATGATCGGTGCGGCAGCGGAACGCGTTCTGGTAGGCGGAAATGTTATGAACATCCATGGTCAAGACGCGATCTGCGCCGACGGCTTCAAACATGCCGGCAACGTAGCGTGTCGTTACCGGATCGCGCGGCTGAGACTTCCAGTCTTTGCGAGCGTAACAAAGGTACGGTACTACTGCGGTTACACGTGACGCGGACGCGTCTTTGACGGCGCCAAGAAAAAACAATAACCGGCAAAGCTTGTCATTAACGCTTTGCTGGCGGTCTCGGTAGAGCGACTGAATGACGAACACGTCCTTGCCGCGAACGTTTGCCAGCGCTCGCGATTTATGCTCGCCGTCCACAAATTCCCGTTCCTCGTGCGCGGTGAGGGAAATACCGAGATGCCGGCTGATCGATGCGCCAAAATCATGGCTCGCATTAAGCGCAAACAAGCAAGCGCTATCCAGGCCCATGTCCGATCCCTGTTTCACATAAAGGCATAAGGCCAACCCCCTCTACGCCTCAAATTACAATTTCCTGACCGCGACCCCGGGTCGATGTTCTTCACTGCCTGTTTTTCGTTAACCTTCGCAACTTCGTTACTATTCTTGATTCGCTGCAAAAGCTAACGGGCACCGCCTTTCGCAGATGGCGATGCGCCTTTGACGAGGCTTGCCTCGCGGTGAACCAGTACCGGGACGGGGCTGTGGGTGATCACCTTGACAGTTTCGCTGCCAAGCACGACAGCGGAAACGCCTTTTTTGCCGTGCGACGCCATGTAAATAAGATCGCAGCCCTTATTCCTCGCGGTTTTGATGATGTCCGCGTAAGGCGAATCGCCCGCAATGCAAAAGCATTGGCTTCGAACGCCAGCTCTTGCAGCCGTTTGTTCAATCTGCGCGACATATTGCTTGGCATGCTCATTAAACATGGCTTTCAGCCGCGCGCGTGGTTTCGAGGCACCGTGCGCCCAGCCTTTCAAAAGCGTAGCTCGAAAACTTGGCGTTACATGCAAACCGGTCACACGAGCACCGATCGCCTTTGCAAATTCAATTCCGCTTTCCACCGCCCTCTCGGATAATGGCGAGCCGTCTGTCGGCAATAAAATGTGCTTGTACATGACAACCTCGTTTCGATTTACGCCTTTCGGCACGGCATTTCAACGCTTGCGTGCCTTGCTCAGCCTAGAGGTTGGGCTATCGTCCGCGGGCGTGTTCCAACCTGATACCAACCAGCTCAAGCGCGATTGCGACAGCGAACAGCACTAAGCCCCACCATACCTCCGGCGCGAGCCACATCAGCACCGCGCCTAACACCAACAATGCCGCAGCTAGCGCGCGTCTTTTTTTCCGGTTCCTGATCATGTGCAGTCCGTCGGCGGTGTTAAGTCAGCGAAGAGTCGGTTTGGACACAGGTATCTCCTTTTGCGCTGATAAGCCACCGGCTCCAGGTATAAATTTACCCCGTCCAGTTGACGCGCACCGTGTACTCGTCCGGGCTGTACTTCACATCAAGGTCGCCGCGGTATGCACGGCGCACCGCTTCGCCGATACGGCGCGGAAGATGCACGTCCGTGGTTGTAATTACGATCTTATCCGGCTGGTCTTCTATTTCCATAATCCGGTGCAGCGGGTGGTCCGATTTTTCCTTAGTTTCCTCGTGCCGAACAAGGCGCATCAGTTCCTCGCGGCGACTGGTCATCGCTTCGCCACTCAGGGTGACGTAACCCGCGGGGAAGTGATCGCGCGTTCTGTGGCATGCTGGACAGACATAATCCCGCGCGTCAGTGGGACGTGGCAATCTCTGCCAGCGGCCTTGATGGAACACGATACCGCAGCTGGGGCACGCCGACGGCTCTGGCGGCTTGGCGCGCGCCTGATACGGGTCGTGCACGACTTCCTCAATCTGGCGATCGAGATGATGGTGGCGATGGGCTCTAGGTTCTTTTCTGCTCATGGCAACTCTTTTTGCCGGCTATTTTGAATCGGTCTCGCTTCCGCTGCGTTGCGGTTCTCTATGGTGTTTCACCGCGCCGCGCGTGCGCCGACTGCTGTCTTCCAACTGGCGGCACGCAGCGTCAAAAGCGTCGCGCAACGCGACATAGACATCCTCGTGGGCATCGCGATTGACAGCTATCGTGTCGCCGGGCACATTTAAATCAATCCTCACATTGAAGCGATTGCCTTGATGTTTATGCTTGTGAGGCTGTTCCACTGTGACGTGGCAGCGCAGCACCTGCGGATGAAATGAATCCAGCTTCTGGGCTTTTTCTCGGATATGCGTCTCGAGCGCATCCGAGTGACTGATCCCGTGAAAGACGATTTGCAATGGTGTTTGCACGGTCCGTAACTCAGACACTGATTCGTCTCGTTTCTTGCTCCCGTTTGTGCTCGCGCGCAACCATGGTCGCGAGCGCGGACAGTTCCTCAGCGAGCAGAATCAGGAGATCATCGGCCGCAACGACGCCGACAAGCGCGCCTGCGTCGTCGGTTACCGGCAGGCGCCGTACGCCTTTCAGCCGCATGAGCTCCGCTGTTTCCGCCACTCCGGCATCCTCGCGCACTGCCAAAAGTTCTTGGCCCATCACGTCCCCCACCTGAATCGCATCCGGGTTAAGCCCAAGCGCCACGACCGCGACCACGATATCCCGATCCGTCAGAATTCCCGCCGGAATACGTTTCCCGTTGGGTTCGTCTACAATCACCAGGCTTCCAATGTGCGACTCGCGCATTAAACTTGCGGCTGCCTTTATAGTGGTGTCCCTGCGCGCGAACACCACCTCCCGGCTGCAGATTTCTCCAATTGCCATGATATCTCCCTCTAAAAACCAAATTCATTATGCTCGCACCCGCAGCATGCCGCTTTGATCTAAATCAAAACGGTATAAGCATCATGAGGTAGCGGGTGGACATTACGCAACAAGCGGTCCTCGGTAGCTTTTTATTCTCTCACAATATTGACGAGTATCAAGCCCAATGCCGTCGCGATCGACAAGGTATAAAAGACAGCGGGCCAGTTACCGGTTAATTGTAAAAGCCCGCCGATCACAATCCCTTGCAACCCAGCCCCAATATAGTTAAACAGGTCGACGACGCCAACCGCAGTCGCGGCCATCCTGCGCCCGCCGAAATCGCATGCTGCAGCAAACAAATCACCGATCGCGCCCAGCGCGAAAAAGCCGCCGAGCACCAGCAGCGCGAAAGAGCCGTGGAGACCGATCTCCCTGATGCCAAAATGCGCCATCGCAAGCATAATCGCGATGAAACACCCCATGTAGATATTTAGCACCTGAAAGCGCTTGGCACGGAAGAATCTGTCGGCTATCCATCCCGCGGCAAGCGGCCCCAACATTATTCCAAGAGGCAGCGCTACAGTCGCAGCGGGTATATTCGAGAGGGGGACGCCCGATGTTTCGGCGTAATAAAGGGGAATCCAGGTGAGAAGCCCGTAGCGTCCCACGTGCATCAGCATGGATGCCGCCGCATACAGCATAAATTTCCAGTTCGAGAAGAGAATTTTCCACGCCTTGACTCCGCGAGTTTCCTCAGGCGTGTAATGCTCCGCTTTGGCGGAGATCGAATCGGTCAGCGTCTCTTGGTAGGGAGGAAAATTGGCGTCCTGGGGCCTGCTGCGCACGACCAAAAACATGACTATCGTTATTGGCAACGTGAATAACAAAACCGGATACGCAAAAGCAGCGCGCCAGCCGTAATGTGTTACGAAATAACCGGTAATAAGCCAAACCACCAGCGTTGAAACTCCGGTCGACGCCGCGTAGAGTCCCGTTGCAAAGCCGCGCTTGGATTTCGGATACCACTGACTGATCATGCCGTTGGTCGATGCGTAAGCCTGCCCCTGAATGAAACCGTTCACAAAAAGCGCGCCCAAGATGAAATTAAGATTGGATAAGCCGGCGATCACGATATTCATGACGGTCGTCCCGATTCCGCCGATGGTATCCATGATGCGAGCGCCGTATTTGTCGGCCAACCGTCCGCTGAGAAACACGCCCAATGCATAGGCCCAAAGGATCGTGCTTGCGCCGAGTCCGGCGTTGAACTTGGTGATATTCAGGTCGCTGATGATCCAGGGGATGCAAAAGCTCCAGTCAAGGCGTCCCAGATAATAAAAGCTGTACCATGCCGCGGCCATGACCGTAATACGCCAGAAGCGGTAGCGGTCATAGGCAAGCATTTGCTGCTCGCTCAGTCCAAGCCCCTCGAATTCAGGAAAGCGCGAGCGATTTGTGGGCTCCAATCGCCTTCTCCTTAAGGATTTAAGCGTGCGAGCGCGCAGCTTGATTTCAATACTGGATAATTTGCATGACGCGGAATCATTCGATCGCCTACATTCTGGAATCAATATCCGGGTTGCGGTGTGAGCAGTTTTTCCGCAAGGGTATGTGCGAGCGTGTGTTTACTTTTACGTCACTCGTTTAGCGTTGCACCGAGTCGATCCGTGTTTTGCTGTCAACCAGATTAATTGTAATTCCCACCTTAGTTGCAAAAGATGTATCCGCCCCGCTGTCGACTTAGAGGAATTGCAGTTACCTCGATGATGGCGTGAAGCACCGGCTGAACTATCCCCGGACAATCAGGATAGGCGCATTGGCGATGCGAATAAATTCCTCCGCCACGCTTCCCATCAAAAGATACTCGAAACCGACTCTCCCATGCGTTCCCATAACCACCAGGTCCGCGTGCCACTTAGCTGCCTCTTCTCCAAGCACGGCCGCGACGCGGCCTTTTTTTGCATCGAGCAATCCTGTTTCCGGTTCCACGCCAGACTTGCGGGCCGTATCGGCAGCCTTGTCCAGCAAGGTTTGGCCCAAATGGTGCAGTTTTTTTGAAAGTTCTTCGACATCGATAATGCCTTCCAGGTCATCATCGCTTGGCAGGCCGACATTCACCACGTGAACAATGCGCAATTTTGACTTCATTTCGGAAGCAAGCTTGATCGACTCTGCTAAAGCGTGTGCCGCCGTGCTGCTGCTGTCGAAAGGCAGTAGTATTCTTTTGTACATTGGATTTCCCCATGAAGAATTGTAATTTACTACGGTCTTGGCGAATCCTTGTCAGTCTGCGATATTTGCGCTCCCCGCGCACAAAACCGGGGGAACCGAAGCTGCGCTTGAAGAAATATTATCATAGGCTCAGCCCAAACGCCGTTGTGCATTACGGAAAAAACACGGGCATCCGCTTGTGGCATTTACCAAATATATAGGGTCGCCTTGTTGCAGCACATGCAGCGAATCATTGCACGCCATCGCTAGGCGACAATGTTCCCCTTTTTTTCTGCAGCGACCGCTTCTTCCAGAATGCAGGGATATCGGAACGGTAACGGCGCTGAACCAGATTGGCCACCAATCCGGTCCAGCCGGTCTGGTGCATCGCGCCCAAGCCTAATCCGGTCTCGCCGTGGAAGTACTCGTTGAACAGCAGCAGATCTTTCCAGTGCGGATCATGCTGGAACGGGCTATCCGGGGGCAAAGCCGGAACCCGTCCGTTTTCATCGCGTCGAAACATGTCAACCAGGCGTTCGGAAATCAGGTTGGCGATTTCTTTTAGCGTCATCTCTTGGTTGCTAACGCAGGGTACCGGCACCTTGAAGCTGTCGCCGAGATAGCGGTGGAATTTCTCAATCGCCTGGATCAAAGTGTAATTGGTTGGCATCCAGATCGGGCCGCGCCAATTGGAATTTCCGCCGAAAAGGCCGCTGTTGGACTCCCCGGGCACGTATTCGATAAGCGCTTGGCCGATGCCGGGAAGCACGCCGAGGTCGCGGCGCTTGGCGTGAATGCGCGAGACGCTGCGGATGCCGTAGCGCGAAAGGAACTCGTGTTCGGAGAGTAGGCGCATTAAGATTCGCGGCAACCACTCAGTATTGACCAGCGCCAACAAATGCTCGCCGCGTGCATTCGTCGCAACAGGGCAAGAACTTACTTTGTGGCCGTCGTAGTGGCCGCGGTAATGTTTTCCCAGAATCTTCTCAAAGCGCGGGGCCTTATCGAGCAGCCGCTTGTCCACGACTTCGCAGGCAAAAAGCGGAATAATTCCTACCCAGGAAAACACGTCGATGGGGCGCCACATGCCGTCCGGCGTAACCACTTGGTCCTTGAAAAAGCCATCCTTATCGTCCCACAGCGAAATGCGGCTTCCGGCATGGCCGGCAATGGCGTTCGCCATCGCCAGGAACTGCTCATAGCACTGAATCGCCACGTCCTCATAGTCTGATTGTTCTGCGGTGAGCTCCAGCGCCAGCAGAGTCATGTTTAGAGCGAACATCGCCATCCAACCGGTCGCGTCGGCCTGCTTGAGCGCGTAACCTGGCGGCAGCGGCTGCGAGCGGTCATAGACTGAGATGTTGTCCAGACCAAGAAAACCGCCTTCAAAAACATTGTGACCGTCGGAATCCTTGCGGTTCAGCCACCACGTGTAATTCATAAGCAGCTTATGGGTAACCCGTTGCAGGAAACGCAAATCACCTTCGCCGCGTTGCACCCGCTCCGCGCGGAACACTTTCAGCGCAGCCATCGCCAGCACCGGCGGGTTGACATCGCCGAATGCCCACTCATAGGCTGGAATTTGGCCGTTGGGGTGCAGATAATATTCTTTTAGTAAAAGCTCGATCTGGTCCTTGGCGAAATCCACGTCCACCAGCGCCAGCGCGGCAGTATGAAACGCGAGGTCCCAGGCGGCGAACCACGGGTATTCCCATTTGTCGGGCATCGATATGACATGCGCCGCCCTGAGATGACGCCAGCTGCGGTTGCGTCCTCCTTTGCGGCTTTCCGGCGGTCGCAGCGCATCGCCGTCGAGCCAGCGTGCCACGTCGTAATGAAAGAACTGCTTGCTCCAGATCATTCCCGCCAGTGCCTGACGCAGGATATTGTGGTCCTGGGCGCTCGCTTCGGGCAAAAGCTCGTCGTAGAACACTGCTGCTTCCGACTCGCGCTGCGAGAAGATTATTTCCCGCCTGGCGAACGGTGAATCCAGCATGCGCGCCGCAAGCGTGAGCCCTATTCTCGCTGACTGGCCCGGCTCCACCTTCAGCACATGCCACGCGGCGAATTTGGTGCCTCGTTTTTCAGGATTCACCGCCGTTTTTTCCATGCCGATCACACAACGGTGGAACGCATCCTTGACATAAGGCGTCGGGTTCGGCAATCCCCAAAGGCGCTCCGCGTTGCTTTCGTTTTCGGTGTACAGGGTCTCCGCTTTATGCCGACCGTATAGAAAATAATCGCCCAACGCCTCATGGTGCGCCTGCACCGCCCACATTGCGTCTTTGGGCGCCGCTATTTCACGCAGTGCGGGCATCGCGCCCGGCTCGCCCCACGACCAGGTATTGCGGAACCAGAGTTGCGGCAGCACGTGCAGCGCCGCGCTTTCCGGGCCACGGTTTGCGAAGATAATGCGAATATGAATCTCATCCGGGCTTGCTTTTGCATAGCGCACTTCCACGTCCCAGTAGCGGTTGTCGCGGAACACACCTGTGTCCAGCAAGTTAAATGGCGGGTCCTGGCGCGAGCGGCGCGCGTTCTCCTCGACCAGCCGGCGGTACGGATATTCCGCCTGCGGATACTTATAGAGGTAACGCATGTAGCTATGTGAGGGCGTCGCATCCAAATAGAAGTAATATTCCTTTACGTCCTCGCCGTGGTTGCCCTGATTACCGGTAAGCCCAAACGCGCGCTCCTTGAGAATCGGATCGCGCCCGTTCCATAAGGCAAGCGCAAAACACAATCGTTGCTGCTCGTCACAGATGCCGCCCATGCCGTCTTCGCTCCAGCGGTAAACGCGCGAACGAGATTGATCGTGATCCAAATATTCCCATGCGGTGCCGCCCGGGCTGTAATCCTCGCGCACGGTCCCCCAGGCGCGTTCCGCCAGATAAGGACCCCACAGTCGCCAGTTTTCGCGCCCTTCATGCTGGGCGTTCAGCCGTTGACGCTCTTCATTTAAAGCAACATTCGATGCGTTCATCTCCTGATCCATGGCAATCCGTTTCGCGGATTACTTTATTCTCGGCGGCTTTATTTAACCGCCAACGGCGTGTTTCCGGTCGCAGTTCGCGGTTTTTTCGCCCGCTCAAGCTGCAGCCAGGTTTCCAGTACGCAGCCGACAGACCATGCCTGGCACGGAGCGCCGCGCGGCGTATGCGGCGGCGCGCCGTCGAAAATTTCGCTGATATTGCCAAGCGCCGCATCCAATAGATGATCCTCAAGCGGCTCGAGCCGCCGCTGTGCCGCCTTTGCGTCGCCGTGCACGCGGTATTCAGCCAAAACATAATGACCCAGCAGCCACGCCCACACCGGCCCTTGATGGTAACCCCCGTCGCGCACCATCACGCCACCGACGTAATAGGGGTGAAAATCCGGGTGCGAGGGAGAGAGCGAACGCAGTCCATAAGAACTAAGCAATTCCCTGCCGCAAAGCCGAACGACGCCGATTTGCGTGTCTTTATGCAGCGGGCTGTACGGCAGACTCACCGCAAAGATCTGATTCGGGCGTACCGTGCTATCGGTTCCCTGCGGTCCGTCAAGCACGTCGTAAAGCCCGCCGTTTTCGCGATTGATGAATCGCGAGAAACCATACCGCGTGCGCGCCGCCAGTTCCTGATAAATTTGCGCAGGCTGTTTGAGGTCGGTGGCGAATTGGGCCATGGATTGGAGTGCGTTATACCACAGCGCGTTGATTTCCACCGGCTTGCCGATGCGCGGCGTCACAACCCGGTCGCCCACTTTGGCGTCCATCCAAGTGAGTTGTACCCCCGGTTCGCCTGCGCGCAACAGCGCATCTGCATCCATGCCAATTTCGTAGCGCGTGCCGTCGCGATAGCAGCGGATGATTTCCTGCAGTACCGGGAAAACCGCGCGCAGCGCCAATGCGTCGCGCGTGGCGGCGATATAGGCGCGCCAAGCCTCGATATACCATAAAGCGGCGTCTACTGTATTGTATTCCGGAGTGTCCCCCGCATTGGGAAAAACGTTGGGCAGCATGCCGCGTACTATAAAGTGCGCGAACGTTTGCAGAATGTTGCGCGCACAGTCGAATTGGCCCGTGGCCAGCGTTATGCCCGGCAGCGCGATCATGGTATCGCGCCCCCAGTCACCAAACCACGGATAGCCAGCAATGACCGACTGCCCATCAGGAAAGTCCGGTAGCGGCCGCGCAAAAATAAACGTATTGGCCGCGAGTGCCATCTGATCCACCCATTGCGGCGCATCGATAAGTTCCGGCACCTGTACCTTGGCACGCCGGAGCAGTTCCGCATCTCGCCAGTGAAAGCGGCGCATTGCATCTTCGATAGCAGGTGAAGCCTGTTCGCTGAGGCTTGCGACAAAGCCCGCCCATTCCCCAGAGCGCAGTTCGAACGTTGCAACGCCTACGCACAAGTGGCTGTCGCGATCGGGCAGCCCGCGTTCGCGCTCAACGGGCAAATCGAAATTCTCGTACCAGTCATGGCGGCTTTCGATACTCCCGCAGCAGGCGCGGAAATGCAGAGTAAACCAGTTGGGATGCCTCACTTTCAGACTTTGTGTTTGGCACTCGATCACCGGACTGAATTGCCCGGGCCGCGTGTTGACATGGTGATCGCGCGCGTTAATCAAGAGCTTGACCGAAAGCATGAGTTGTGTTTGCGGGGGCAGGGGATTCGGCTCGAGGCGGTAGGCTACGTATGTCGCGTTGGCTCCAGGCTCAAGCCAGATGCGCTGCTCGATCACATACTCGCCTATGGCGTAGCGCCAAACCGGCATGCGTCCGTCGAGATGGAAGGATTCGATGTGCACGAAACCTTGCGGCTCCACCGCCCCGCTACTCCAGCGGTTGGTGGCGAGCGGCCAATCGCGCCGGCCGTCGTTCATTGTCGCATCGGCTTTGGCGAACACCAGATAGCGCCCGAGCGGCGGATTGACAGGCGCTATCAACAGTCCATGATAACGGCGCGTGAGAGTGCCGGCGATGGTGCCCGCGGCGTAACCGCCAAGTCCGTTGCCGAGCCACCATTCGCGGCGCTCGGCTTCAGCGAGATTTCCGCAAATTTCGCGCCCAAAACGAATGAAATTGGGCAGGAATGTTTTCAACATTGGAGCAGCCATGCTCAATCCTTGAGTCGGCGTTCGCTGTTACTCAAATGGCCGGCTACGCGCGGCGCTCAAGCATAATTGGCACTGCCGGATTGCCGCGGCCTGAACGCGGCAACGCGCTGCCGTCCAAAGCGTATAACTTTTCCCTGCTATGCACTTTGCCGCTAGGGTTGTCCCTTGCACAATTGCGCCGATGGCGATGTCGGGATCTTGTGTAGCGTTATTGTTCCGGCCCGGCGAATGCGACACCCAAATATTTATGTGCGAATCCCGGTCTCGTCAGGCTGCGGAACTGGGCATTCACTTCACTCAATCGCGAGAAGTATGACCTCGATGTCCTCGGTGATCTCTTCCTGACGCATCTGGTTCTGGCGCCTGGTGAGAACTTCGAGTTTTTCTTCAACCTTATTTATCGCGCGGTCCATATGCTCGAGACGCTTCTGGTTCTCCAACAACAACGAATCGTAATACATACCATGCAGCAGGGCGTATAAGTACTGGTCGGCCAGTGCTAATAATAATTGCTGCGGCGGCAATGTCAGATAAGGCGGATAAGCCTGCAGCCGGGGTGGTTGCGGCAATTCGGGAACCGGCAGCAGGCGGCGTGACTCGATACTCCGTTCCCGATAAAGCAGCACGGTGAACCCGACCGACTGCGTTTTATCGCCGTCGTCCAGCAAGGACCTGAAATCATCAAGCAAACGGTTGAGTACCGTCGGCACTTCATCCGCCACGCTCGCGCCCTCGATGACGCGCGGCGCCGGAGTTCTTTCACCCCAAGTTTGCGCAAGCCGATTACCGATCATAATCATTTCCAGCGGCAGCGATGAGCCGTTGACAGTGGCCTCGATGGCGCTGACCAGGCGCGCGTTAAAATCGCCGCAGAATCCGCGTTCGGCTCCAATTACGCACAGCACATCACGCTGCGGGACCACGGATGACACATCGGGACGATAAAAGGCGGTGAAATCCGCTAACGCGGTTTCAATGACTTGCACGGCCGAGCGCTGCGCTTCGATAAATGTGCTTATGCGCCTTGTCTCCACGAGTGCCAGCGACTTCATCGCGCGCAGAATTTCCTCTATCTCGCCAAGCGAAGATATGCGGCTAAGAATTTCGCGCCGTTTGGTCAAACGGGGTCTCCGCTCAGCCACGCACGCACGGCGTCGACCCATTGTCTACGCTCCGCGTTAAGCGTCAATGCCGACTGATCCACGCCGCGGCGCAAATTTTGCAGCGCGTTTTCCAGCGTGTCTTTTTGCAGTCCGTTCAGCATGCCCTCGTTGAAAGCGACCAGCCAGGCGAGATGATATTCGATGGGCAAGGGATCGAGCCGCTGTTGCTTGAGAATTTCGCGCAACAGTTGTCCGCGCGCGATGCGCTCCTGCATCGATGCTTCAAGTTTGGCGCCGAAGCGCGTGAAGACTTCCAGCTCCAGGAACTGCAGGTAATCCAGTTTCATCCGGCCGGCTTCGCGCTTGATGGCATCGGTCTGCGCTTTGCCGCCGATGCGTGAAACCGAGCGAGTGATGTCAATCGCGGGTCGCACGCCGCGTGCGAACAGGCCGGGGTCAAGATAAATCTGTCCGTCGGTGATCGAAATCAGGTTGGTGGGGATATAGGCCGCGATCTCGCCCTCTTCCGTCTCCACGATCGGCAGCGCGGTCATCGAGCCGCCCCCGCGACTTGCGGCAAGCGCTATCGAGCGTTCAAGAAGGCGCGCGTGCAGGTAAAAGATATCTCCTGGAAATGCCTCGCGGCCCGGCGCCCGCCGCAGCAGCAGCGAAAGTTCACGGTAGCTGCGCGCATGCGTGGTCAAATCATCGTACACAATCAGCGTGTCATGCCCGCTATGGGTCCATTCCTCCGCTATGGCGCAGCCTGCGAACGGCGCGAGGTATTTAAGCCCTGGCGTGGCGGTCGCTTCTGCAACAACCACTGTCGAATAGTCGAGCGCGCGGTTGCGCCGCAGAATATTGACGGTCTGCACAACTGTCGAGCGTTTTTGACCGATCAACACATATACGCAACGCACGTTGCGACCGCGCTGATGCACCACTGCGTCGAGGGCGAGCGCGCTTTTGCCGGTGCCGTTGTCCCCTATGATCAGTTGCCGCTGCCCTTTGCCGATCGGCAACATGGTGTCGACGATCTTGCTGCCTGTGTAAAGCGGGCGCGTCACGAAATCGCGCTCCACGATTCTGGGCGATTTGACGTCCAGAGCGCGCCGCGCAACGCAAACGGGGTCGCGCTGGCCGTCGAGCGGCCGACCCAGCGGATCGATCACCCGACCCAGCAGGGGATCGCCGACGCCGACATCAAGGTTTCGCCCGGATAACAGCACCCCCGTGCCTGCCTTGACCGAGTTGGTCTGCCGCAACATGATGGCGCCGATCACGTCAGGCAGGAGGCAAAACACGACGGCGTCACTGCCGTCTTCGAAAGTAAGCAACTCTTCGATGCGCGCCGACGGCAGTCCTTTGATCCAGGCGATGCCGTCGCCGACCGAGTTTAACTCGCCGCGCTCAAAGACGCGGAGGCCGAAGCGGTAGCGCGTAATTGCCTGTTCCTGGAGCGCAAGCGGCGATTCGAAGGTGGATGATGTATCAGGCGCCACGGCGCGCTCCATCGCGGAAAAACGCAAGTTCATCCACCAGGGTTGCTTGCAGTATCCAGGGACCGAGCGTAACGCGCACCCCTGAAAGGAGACTTGGGTCGATATGCTTTGCAACCGGAGGCAATATTCCAAGCGCTTCATTTATCGCCTGCGTCAACTGCTCGCGCGCTGCTTCCGCCAGCTCGCGCGCGCTGCTCATCTCGAGTTGCGCATCCGGTTTGTGGGCCGCCTCCCGCAGCGCCTGCTTTTGCTCATCAGATAGGCGCTTCAAATCTTCCACAAGTAGCTCAACGATGCGGGAATCGAGCTCAGGTCCTGCTAGTCGTTCGAGCAGGTGGGTCGCAAATCCGGCGGCTTGCGCAATCGCCCGTATTTCCGCGGCGCGTGCCTGTTCTTCCAGCCGCCGTGCTTCCGAAACGCGGTTTTTTTCGCGCTCCAGATTAATCGCCTGCTCGAGCCGCTCCATCCGGCGTTGCTTTTCAGACGCGATTTCGTCCAACAGTTTGGCCCGCGCCGCGTTGCGCTCCGCCTCCCAGTCCGCCATGCGGCTCTCATATTTCGACTTGGTTTCTTCCGCCCGCGCTTCGATAGCATGCGCGTCGGTGAGAGTTTTCTCGATAGCCGCGCGGCGCTTGGCGATCATGTCCAGCACCGGGCGAAAGAAAAGCCGCTTCAATATCCATAAAAGGACAAGGAAGTTGACAAGCTCGAGAAAAAACGTGGGCCAGTCGAAGTTCACAATTACGCCCTTAATCCTACTTGACGAGATATTCCAGCAGCGGGTTGCGGAACAACACGATCAATACCACCACCAGTACATAGATCGCGAGCGACTCGATCATTGCGAGCCCGATGAAGAGTGTGCGCGTAATGGATCTTTCGGCTTCAGGTTGCCGCGCCAGCGCGTCAATCGCCTGGCTGATGGCACGGCCCATTCCAATCGCGGGCCCCAGCACACCCAACGCTATTGCGATGAGCGCGCCGACAGTCGACAGCATCGAAAACCAGGTCATGTCTTTCATGGTTATTCTCCTTTACCGGATGATGAATGCGACTGAATGCCGCCCGAGATATAGACCAGGGCGAGCATGCCGAAAATATAGGCCTGCACCAGTGCTTCGATAATGTGCAGCATGAGTATCGGAACCGGCATCAACAGTCCAGCGACCAGCAAAACCAGTGCCGCGGCCATTTCAAGACTCATCATGTTTCCAAACAGCCGCACAGCAAGCGTGACCGTGCGCGACAACTCGCTGACAAGGTGAAAAGGCAACAGGATGGGATTGGGCTCGACGTACTGGCGCAGGTAGCGGCCGATACCGCTGCCGCGTATTCCAAACCAATGTACTGAAAGGAACACCAACAAGGCCAGCCCAGCGGTCAGCGAAAGATCGTCCGTGGGCGAGGACAGTCCAGGAATAACGCCAATAAGATTCGCTGTCCCGATGAATATCCAAAGGGTTCCGATCAGAGGCACGAGGCCGGGCGGCGGTTCGGGCAGAACCGCGCGCACCGCGCGGTCGATGACTTCAACGATGGCTTCAATTGCGCTCTGCGTCCCAGAAGGGCTCAGAGCAAGACGGTGCGTCAGGAACCAGGCGACCGCGGCGAGACCGAGCATTATGCCCCAGGTCGTGACCACCGTGCTGCTGATTCCTAAAGGTCCTAGCCGAAAAACGATTTCCGGAACCATGTGCGGCTTTCAAAGATGATTCTTGATGAAAAGATAAACGTTAATCGCCCCGACGACCACGCCCAGCAAAATCAAGTTGATGGTCCAGTGAATCGAATACCCTGGCAGATGATCGTCCAGCCAATTGCCCAAATAAGCTCCGACCACAACCGGCAGCACGAACAGTCCACCCAGCGTTCCCAGAAAAACCGTCTGCGCAAGGATTTTGGCGCGGTCGCGCCGCGCCTGCTCAAATCGGCGCGCCTGGCGCTCGATTTCCGACTGCAGATCTTTGTCCTGCTCGTGATCCTCACTCACCGCCGCTCCATCTGCCAAAGTTTGCGCAAGATTTGCTGTTCCAGTTGGGTCAGGTTATCCCTGAAGCTTCTCAGATGCTTCTCCTCATCCATCAACTGATCCGACAGCGCGCAGCTGATGGCTTTAAAATCGGGCCCCTGGACATAGCGGCGCGTGGCAATGTGTAATTCGTTCCCGGCAAAGTGAAGCGCCGCTCCGGGCAACGCAATGTAGCGCCAAGCGCCGTCGCTCAAGCAGTACCGGGCGACGCCACATATAAGCACGGTCACCATGCGCGCATGGTGCGCCAGCAGGCAAAATTGCCCGCTCGCGTCCTCGCCCACGAACCGGCTCACACCCGCAATGCGCTCGCGCTGAGTCGCGCTGTGCAATGTGAGCACAAATGCCGTCATACCTTTGCCTGGCGCATCGAGCCGCGCATGTAGCACTGGTCTTCCGGAAGGGTATCATAGTCCCCGCGCAGGAACGCATCGCAATCGTTGAGTGTTTCCGCGCGGGGCACCGATGTACCCCCTATTCCGGTGTGCTGGCTCACAACGTGGAAAGGCTGCGAGAGGTAACGCTCCAGCTTGCGTGCACGCAGCACTATCCTGCGGTCAGTTTCCGAGAGCGCTTCGATGCCGAGCATCGCAATGATGTCTTCCAGCTCGTGGTAGCGCGCAAGGTGTTCGCGCACGCCTTCTGCGATGCGAAAATGCCTGTCTCCAAGCGTAGTGCGATCCATCAGCCGGCTTGACGAGCGCAGTGGATCGACTGCCGGATAAATTCCTTTCCCCGCCTGATCGCGTGAAAGTACCACCACCGTGTCGAGATGCGCGAAAATCGAGCTGACGGCTGGGTCCGTCATATCGTCGGCTGGAACATAGACCGCCTGCACGGATGTGATGCTGCCGGACGAAATGGAAGCGATGCGCTCCTCGAGCTCGGCGACCTCTGAGAGCAGCGTGGGCTGGTATCCGACCGTGGCCGGCATGCGGCCGAGCAACCCGGATATTTCGCTGCCCGCCTGTACGAACCGGAACACGTTATCGATCAGCAGCAGCACTTCTTTGTGCAGGCTGTCGCGCAGGTATTCGGCGTAAGTCAATGCCGTAAGCCCGACACGGAAGCGCACGCCCGGCGACTCGTCCATTTGTCCAAACACCAGCACCGACCTCGGCATGACGCCGGCATCCTGCAGGTCGTGCCAGAGTTCGTGGCCTTCGCGGATGCGTTCGCCGACACCCGCAAATACCGATACCCCCTGGTGCAGCTGCACAATGGAGTGAATAAACTCGGTAAGCAGCACGGTTTTGCCAACCCCGGCCCCACCAAACAGTCCGGTTTTGCCGCCGCGCACGAACGGGCACAGCAGATCGACGACTTTGATGCCGGTCTCGAGGATTCCCTCTGAACCTAGGGTTTGCGCGAGCGGTGGCGGCGGGGCAACGATCTCGCGCTGCGCCGATGCTTGGATCGGAGCGCCGCCATCGAGCGGGGCGCCGAACATGTCCACAAGCCTGCCCAGACATTCAGGCCCGACCGGCACGCGCACCCCTCCTCCGCCGTCAAACACAGGCATGCCGCGCTTCAGTCCGCTCGTGGAGTGCAGCGCGATAGCGCGCACATGATGCTCATCCAGATCGCGATAGACCTCAAAGACGTAGCGCTTGCCATTTTCTTCGGAGTAAAGCGCGCGGTGCAGCGACTTGGTTTCGCTGCAAGAGACGTCGACGACAGGTCCGTCAATGCGTTCGATCCTGCCAAACAGCCCGTCCGTGGCAAGTGTCTCGGCTCCGCCCGCGTCTTTTTCAATATTGCGATTCCCGGATTCATCCATGCGATCGTCCTTTTTTATTTACGCGGAAGGCGGCACACTGCGCTGACAATCATAAGTACTTTCTTGGTTTTCACGACCCGAATGGTAACTCGGCTCGCGGCTGCGGACATTTTTGGCTTCGCCCTTCGGCAAATCGCGCGCGTCGGAACGCATCTTGGAAACGCCGAGCAGCCCGGGCGCATTGCTAATTAAATATTACATTGTACCGGCGTTCGATTATTGACCTGCATCAAATACCCTGCAACGCCGCGCTTGCGGTCACCGGCATGCGCCGCTAGCGGATCAGCGCTGCCACAAAATGTAAGCAGCCTCAGTAGGAACGGCAACGCCGGAATGCTGCGGCACCACTCGCGCGGTAAAATCTGCGGCCGGATGGGCCGCTTCAATTTGCGCTCGATACACAAAGCTTCCCGCGATGCCCGTCGCCGGCTCAGCGCGCGCCATGACCTGCACCTCCGACTTGCCGCTGATCCCGTCCGCGTAAAGCTCGACGCGCACCTCATTTGGGTCGAGGCCTCCGAGATAGACCTGAGCCTCAAACGTGTGCTGCTTGTCCTTAGTCTCAACCGTCACCCTGCCGAAGCGCAGCGTGTTCCATTTCTGTTCCAAAGTGTGCTGCCAAGCAGCTATTTGTGCTCCCAGCGCGCCCTTGGTGGCCGCGCGTTCACGATACACAGCCGCGGCCGGCAAGTAATACTTTTCGGCGTATTCACGCACCGCACGGTTGGCATTAAAGTAAGGCGTCAACCGTGCCACGCTTTCGCGCATGCGTTTCACCCACGCCGTTGGAATGCCATGCTGGTCGCGGTCATAAAACTCCGGAATCACTTCGTGTTCGAGCAGATCATAAAGCGCGTCAGCCTCCGCCGCGTCCCAAGCCGGATCATCGTTATGTTCCTTGCCGTCGCCGAGCGCCCATCCCACTTCGGGCGTATAGGCTTCGGCCCACCAGCCATCCAACTCCGAGAGATTGATACCTCCGTTGACGAGCACTTTCATGCCGCTGGTCCCACTCGCTTCCCATGGCCGGCGCGGCGTATTGAGCCAAACATCCACGCCTTGGACCAGCTGTTCAGTCAAGAGCATGTCGTAATCTGCGAGGAAAATAGCATGCGGACGAAATTCGGGCCGCCGGATAAACTGAATCCATTGCTGGATCAGCGCCTGGCCCGCTTTGTCCGCCGGATGAGCCTTGCCGGCAATGACGAGTTGCACCGGCCGCCGCGAATCGGAGAGCAGCCGCAGCAGCCGCTGAGGATCGTGCAGCAAGAGGTTGGGTCGCTTGTAGGTTGCGAAGCGGCGCGCGAAACCCAGCGTCAGCGCGTCGGGGCTGAAGAGATGTTCCGCGACCTCAATTTCTTGGGATGAAGCGCCGGAGGCGGCGAGTTGCCGCGACAAACGTCTGCGCGCATATTCGACGAGCGACTTGCGGCCGGCTGAGCGCAGCTGCCACAGCTGGGCATCGGAAATAGAGCGACACTGCTGTTCCACGGCGTCCATCGTTCCCAGCCAGCGGTCTTTACCGCAGGCCGCGGTCCACACTTCATCCGCGGCCGCCGAATCCCAACTCGGCACATGGACTCCGTTCGTCACGTGCCCAATCGGCACCTCTTCCTCGGGCCAATGCGGGAACAGCGGCGCAAAGATGCGCCGACTCACTGCGCCGTGCAAGCGGCTCACACCGTTGACCGCGCGGCTGCCGCGCACCGCCAAATAGGCCATATTGAAATTTTCCAGTAGGTCGTTGGGATTCTTGCGGCCGAGCGCCAACAAACTGTGCAGTGTTATTCCGAGCTTATTCTGGGCATATCGGGCGAGGTACTGCTCGATGATAACCGGCGAAAAAAGGTCAAAGCCGGCGGGAACCGCGGTGTGTGTGGTAAAAAGGTTACCCGCCCGTGTGACATTTAGTGCCGCGTCAAAAGGCTGCCCTGTGTCTTCCATGAAACAGCGAGCCCGTTCCAGCACTGCGAAAGCCGCATGTCCCTCATTGAGGTGACAAACTTCAGGCTGGATTTCGAGCGCGCGTAGCAGCCGCCATCCGCCAATTCCAAGAACCAGCTCCTGCTTCAGGCGCAATTCCGGCCCGCCCCCATAGAGTTCACTGGTTATCCCTCGATGCGCCGGATAGTTCGCAGCGTCATTGCTGTCCAGTAAATAAAGTTTGATTCTCCCGACCTGCGCCTGCCAGGCGCGTAGCCAGACCGAATAGCCGGGCAGCTCAACTTGCAAACGTAACCATTCTCCACTCGATTCCCGCACTGGAGTAATCGGCAATTGGCCTGGATCGTTGTAGGGATAGAGCGCTTGTTGCAACCCGTCCTGGTCGATGATTTGATGAAAGTAGCCCTGCTGGTAGAGCAGTCCCACTCCGACCACGGGTACGCCCAAATCGCTGGCAGATTTGAGTTGGTCGCCGGCAACATTGCCAAGGCCGCCGGAGTAGATGGGCAGCGCTTCGCTCAACATGAATTCCATGCTGAAATAAGCGACGCAACTTAAGGCAGATTTCTGATAATTCTGCTGGAACCACGCAGGCGTGTCCGCTGCCTGCCGTTTGGCCTGCACCAATTCATCTATAGTCTTGCGAAATACCGGATCGGCCAACACGCGCTGCAGCTGGCCGCGCGAAACAGTCTGCAGGACAACCCAGGGATTGTGAGCAAGTTCCCACAAATCGGGGTCAAGCTTGCGCCATATTTTGTCCGCCGCGTGATTCCACGACCAGCGCATGTCCAACGCAAGCTCGGCGAGCGAATCGAATCCATCAATTCCCGAAGGCAGGAATTCGTAAACGGGGCTGCGAGATTGCGTATGATCGCTCATAGTCGTGGCTATTCTTTGCGTCTTGCAGGATTGGAACTGTGATTACCATTATCCGCGCGCCTTAGCGCAGGCGCTACGGCGGCGCAGCATCGATGATTCGATCCGCTGGAACTTTCTGCGTAAATCATGGTTCTCGGCTCCAAAAGCAGACGCCGCTAACCCTTCGCGCTTGTTGATCACCTTCAATTCGTTCGCGTTTGAATTAGTCCTCCGGGTAGGGAAGACTGCGTAGGATTTCCGTTCGGAGGGTCGTACTCGAATTTGCAATTATAGGGCAAATTATGTGAAAGCATGATGACCCTGGCGTGGGCAAATCCGGCTGCACGGCCGAGAAAGCACTGAGCTCGCGCCAATTACAATCCAACCACAATGCCTGACCACGGATTTTAAGTGGTTTTAAAGACTTGCATTTGATATTCATGCTTGACCCGTTCTCCTGCATACACTGAAGTCAGCGGTTTTGGAACGCCTCCTCGAACCGGTTCAATAATTCTTCGAGCCGCGACGACTCAAGGTGATTGATTCCCGCTGCGCGCAACCTGCCCCCGCCCGTGGGAAACATTCGGCAGAAATCCAACGCGTTGGTTTTCCCGTCATGCGGCGATCGCACGCTGACTGTGTAGCCCTCGCGCGCGTTGCGAGTGATCACCGCGTGTGCGCGTTTTGGATCGGTTATTGCAAGATGGTTGGCGAATGCGCCGCTGACCCTTCGGCTCCACGGCTCGTCCGGCAGCAAGTATGCATCCGATGCACCCGCCGTGCGCAGCGGGGCGATCGCCAACGCGCGCTGCAAGTCGGATGCACGCTCTTTACTCAGCTGCTCAAGCAAGGTTTCCTTTTTGATTAAACGGAAGGGATCGGAGTAACGCTTGACGATGCGGTACAGTTCAGCCGGAGGAATCAGCAAATCAGACTCTGTTTCGCCATAGGAATTGTAGTTGATGTTTTCCCCCAGCTCTTTCAAGGCGATTTGCTGATCGTCGTCGAGGTTGAGCGATTCGGCGAGCTTCGCAGCGGAATTTACCAGGTTATCGCCGAAGGCGGCGACCACCGCCCAGACGCGAAAGCGCCCGGCGAGAAACCGGTCGACTAAAATGCTGGTGCATACGTCGGCAGACTCGTCGATCGTCGCGCTCAAACCGGGGTGGGCGGGGATATCGGGCGCGGCATGGTGGTCGAAATAGCGCACATGCGCGCCGCGCTCCAGTAAATTTACCAGAGCGGCGCGATTTCGCTCGAGCGAAATGTCAAGGACAGTGACCTCATCCCCGCGCCCCGCATTGACGCGTTTGAGCAGCTCAATATCGCGTTTGACTCCGGTGATCAGCTCGGCATCAACCGGCTCGGCCAAGCGCAACTGGTGCAATGCGCAAATACCATCTGCATCGCCGTTGAAAACGTCGATATAGCGCATACTCAGCCGGCACCCGTCAAGCCAAGGCGCAGCGCAAGCTGTTCTGCCAGCTTACCCTGGGGCGTCCCGACCTGCTGCGGGGCAACGTTCAATATATGTGCAACTTCGTCTGTTCCGAGCGCCTCTTGCGTCGCCAGTTGTTGCTCGAGAACAGCAAGCCCGGCTTCCGAAGCATCTTTTGCCTCGCGCTCGCGCCGCACGATCCGGTCGCGCAGCACGGCCTGCGGCGCAGTGCACGACAGGATTACGAAAGGCACCTCCATCTCGCGTGCCAGCCTGCGAAATAATTCACGCTGTTGGCGGACGAGGAACGCCGCATCCACAATGACCGGATAGTCGGCCGCTATGACTTGGCGCGCGAGTTCCGCCAGATGGTTATAAGTACGCTCGGTTTCGTCGGGCGTATAAATTCCGGCAGCGAGGCTGCTGTCGGTTCGCGCCTGCGGCGCCAGGCCGTGCAGCCGCTTGCGCTCCACGTCGGAGCGCAGCCTAACCGCGCCCAGCGACTCGAGCAGCGATTGCGCGATTGTGGTCTTTCCCGACCCCGAAAGCCCGTGCATGATGATCAACGCGCGCGGAGAATGCGCGGAAAGCGATTCGGCAAGCTGAAGTCGGCTTTGGTACTTCCGAAGCGCGCCGGACTTTTCCTGGCCCTCAACATGCGGCTGGTGTGCGCGAATGCAGGACACCTTGGCGCGAACCAGAGCGCGATAGACAAGATAATACCGCAGCACCCGCATTCCCGCGTAGTCTCCCGTTGCCTCAAGATATCGGTTCAGGAAGCGAAAAGCGAGCGTCCGAAGCTGGTGGTCAATCAAATCCATCGTCAGGAATGCCACTTCGTTCATGACGTCGATCCAGCGAAATTCCTCATTAAACTCGATGCAGTCAAACGGGGTCGGCACATCATCGAGCAATGCGATGTTGCCAAGATGCAGATCGCCGTGACATTCGCGAATAAAGCCGCCGCGTTTACGCGCATCGAATAACGCATAGAGCGCAGTGTGTTCGCGCTCGGTCCAGGCGCGGAGCTGTCGCAACAGCTCGCGCTGCGGCGTCGCTTGCGCGAGTTCCTGCATCTGGTCGAAATTCTGGATTGCGGGCGCCAATACCAGCTGCGGTGAGCCAAACCGCAGCTTCGTAGCGGCGCGCTCAATAGTGCAATGGAATTCGGCGACGACCCGCGCGAGAGAATCCACCTGCTTGGGCGTGAGCGTTCCGCTTTTCGCCATCCGGTCAAGCAAGGCCTGTTGCGGGAATTGGCGCATCTTGACTGCGAATTCGATGGCCGGCCCGGCGCCACCCAGCACCGGCTTTGACTCGCTGCCCGCGATAGGGATTACATCCAAATACAGTTGCGGTGCGGTGCGCCGGTTGAGACGCAGTTCTTCACAGCAGTAGAAACGCCGTGACTCGAGTGAGCGAAAATCCAGGAAACCAAGATTGACCGGTTTTTTTATTTTGTATGCGTAATCGCCGGTCAATAAAATCCAGGAAATATGCGTCTCCATCCGGTCCACGCGCTGGACCGGGTGCGGATAGCGGTTGGGCTCGCTCAGCGCCGCGATGAGTCTTTCAGAACTTGACTGCCCAGCGGCGAATGCACCCGGGGGCAGTTGGCCGCCGCTTGATTGCGTCATGGTTCCCGATAATTTTCTCGTTTAGCCGAGTTTCCCATCGAATGGGACGCGTTCACAACTCATCGTGTGAACGCAGCAGCTTATACGTGCAAAGTTTAAGCGTGTCGTTAAACACCACCCAGGCAAGCGCATACGCCCAGATCCAGAGCGCGTACTTCCACCCGACCGGCGTCACAAGGACGCCATACACAACGATGAGCGTCGCGAGCACCGCGGACCAGAAGCTGGCGTGCAGCAGGAGCCTGGACGGGAATGGGCGCTTCCAGAACCAGTCCTCGGTGCGCGTCAAGAAAATGGTTGCGTGGCCGGCCACCACCAGCTTGAGAAAGATCAGCGACTGGATCACGTCTTTTGGAAACTTCATCTCGACCAGGATGTAGAACAGGCCAAAAGATGCCACTATGCCGATGACGCCCAGAATGGTGGACACGGTGAGCAGCTCGGTCATGTTCCAGCGCACCGGCTGCTTCGACACTTTAGTGTGGTCATAAGCGATGGTGAGTATCGGGATGTCGTTAAGCAACGCCAGCAGAATGATCATCAGCGCCGTCACCGGATAGAAATTGAATAGCACGATGCTGGCAGTCATGAACAGGATAACCCGTATAGTCTCGGCAATGCGATAAATCGCGTAGCTCTTCATGCGCTCAAAAGTGATGCGCGCCTGTTTAATCGCCTCGTTGATGACGTCGAGCCCGGGCGCAGTGAGAATGATGTCTGCTGCGGCGCGCGCCGCATCGGTGGCATTGGACACCGCGATGCCGCAGTCGGCTCTTTTCAGGGCCGGTGCGTCGTTGACACCGTCGCCGGTCATGGCAACGATATGTCCGCCTTTTTGCAACGTGTCAACGATGCGAAATTTATCCTCGGGCACCACCTGGGCGAAGATATCCACCGACTCGATCATCTCGACGATCGCCGATTCGTGCGTGTGAAGGAACTCCCGTTCCAGCAGGCGGGTGTCGTACATGGTTCCCACCCCTTCCATCACTTCTTTGGCGAAGCGCTGCGCGTCGCGACTTGAGACCTCGGGCTTGAGGCGCTGATAGATCGCGGCGGAGAGCACTGAGGCCAAGCTCAGCAACTCGCTGCCGGCGCTGCCGGAAAGTTGCTCCGAGCGCATGGTGCGGGGCTTGAGTCCCAACAAGCGTCCGATCTCGACGGCGATGGCAAGATTGTCGCCCGTGACCATCTTCACTTCCACGCCGTGGGCGCCCATGTCCGAAATCACCTGCTTTGAATCATCTCGCGGCGGGTCATACAGGGGTATCAGGCCCAGCAACTCGAGGGGTGCATCGCCTGTTTTGCGACCGACCGCAAGGGTGCGGTATCCCTTGGAAGCCAGCGCGTCCACTTTTTTGTTGATATCTTGCACCTGTTCGTCAGAAAGCTGCGCCATTCCCACCAGCACTTGCGCCGCGCCTTTCACGGCGGTAAAGCGCTCCGGGCCCTTCTCGACTTCCGCCTCGGTGCGCTTATGCACCGGATCAAACGGCGCAAATCGCGATTGGCGGTAGGATTTCCAGTCGAGTTCAGGAAAGTGCGCGTCGATGTACTCAAAAATCGGCAGTTCAATCGGGTCACGGTTTTCGGGCCTTGACGCGAGCGCAGCTACCAGAAACAGCTCTTTCTCGTCATGCTTGTCCAGAACTACGGGATCGGCCACGCGCATTTCGTTTTTGGTGAGCGTCCCTGTTTTGTCGGAGCAGAATATGTCGACGCCTGCGAGTTCCTCGATAGCCGTCAGGCGCGAGACGATGGCCTTGCGGCGCGCGAGGTTGAGCGCCCCGACTGCCATGGTGACCGACAATACCGCAGGCAGGGCGACCGGGATTGCCGCCACCGTCAGCACCAGCGCAAAGCGCGCAATCTCGAGGAAGTGTTCATGCCTGAATAGTGCGACCATGACAATTAACACCACCAAAGCGATCGTTACCATGATCAAGAAGTCGCCGATCCGGATCACCATTTTCTGAAAATGACTGCGCTCTTCCAGGGCCGCTTTGGCGACCAGGGCC
This sequence comes from Burkholderiales bacterium, assembly GCA_035518095.1. Classification (NCBI taxonomy): domain Bacteria; kingdom Pseudomonadati; phylum Pseudomonadota; class Betaproteobacteria; order Burkholderiales; species Burkholderiales bacterium. The sequence goes on from DATIXX010000035.1 coordinate 106,164, forward strand.
ACCACCGTATGGAAATTGGTGCTGGATCCGGTATTCACTACCACCGCCAGCATTTCCCCCTGCTTGACGATGGTATTGGCGTAAGCGATCGCGTCGATTTTCTTGCTCACCGGCAGGGATTCACCGGTGAGCGCCGACTGATCGATCAGCAGGTAGTCGCCCTGCAGCAACTGCACGTCGGCCGGGACAATGTTGCCAATGCGCAGCTTTATGATGTCGCCCGGTACCAGCTCGCGGGCGAGGACTGTTTTGAAAGCGCCGTCGCGTAGAACCACGACTTCGCTGGCCAGACGTTGTTTTAGAGCCTTAAGCGCGTTGAGAGCGCGATGCTCCTGAAAGAAATCCAGTCCGGCATTGACCAGAAGCATGACGAGGATGATGCCAAAATCCTCCCACTTCTGCACCACCGCCGACAGGATGGCCGCGACCTCGATCATCCACGGAATCGGACCCCAGAAACGGCGGAAAACGCGGTGCCAAAGGGGTTCTTCTTTTTCCGTAATTTCGTTGTATCCGAAACGCGCCAGCTGCTGTTGCACCTGCTGAGTGGTCAGTCCGTGCTTGGCGTCAACATCGAACGCGCTCACAGTCTTGGGGGCTGATTGCTGAGCGTAGTCGTCGGTTTTCCGGACCGCTTGGTCCGGTTTGTCCGGGAGTCCCGTTGCCACGTCTTCCACTCCTGCTCCTTTGAACCCCCACGTATTTTGTCACCGGTCCAAAACACAGTATTGGAGCCGTACGACTCCGCGAGGAAACGTACCGCCGTTTAGAGTGTTAACCGCTGAGCGGGCGGTGTTTGCCAACAGTTATGCGTTTCGCTTGTTGGCCTTGGCCTGCGGACTCCTCGATAAATTGAACCGCAATGCCGATCTCGAGCTGATCGAAAGACGGCTCCACCACGTTGTCACGGCTGAAATAGAGCTCGCGCCCGTCAGCGGTCTCGATGAAGCCGTAGCCCTCTTCGAGAAACAAGCGCACTACCTTGCCGTGCTGCGGCATTACGTGCGCCTTGACGACGCCACGTTGGACTCGCACGACGTCCTCGAGTTTCCGGGCGGCGGCATCGAAAGCGTCGCGCACCGCCACGTAGATGTCCTCGTGATGATCGCGATCGATAGCCAGCTCGTGCCCGGGCACGCGGATGTCGAGGCGAACGTTGAACTGCTTGCCTTGGTGATGGTGACGATCGCGCTCCTCGACGACGACGCGGCAACTGATAATGCGCGGATGAAATTCCTCGAGCTTCGCAGCTTTCTCGCGAATACGCGTTTCCACCGCGTCGGAGTGCTGAAAATTACGGAAGGTAATTTGCAAAGGGACTTGCATGGGTAAATTTGCCTCCTGGTACGATATTGTTGAGTTACGACGACTTCCAAAGCGGACCGCTGCTTCAACAAAAATATTATGCGCTCTGTTGCAGTAACGCTTTTGATTTTAATCAAGCCAAAGCGCCGGCAATGCATGAACGTATTTTGAACCCACCCAATCGAGCGCGTGCCGAACCTTCGGGCAGGCATCTGCGGCGCGAGGGATCAAAAGCGATTTGCGCCACGCTGTTTACAGATCGGGTGCCGTGAAATTACCTATCGAGCCGAGCGAGCAAGTCTTGCGCATCGGGTCGACCACAGGACGCTCGAGGTCGAAGCTTTTGGTATCGTACGGAGTCGACAGACACGCGCGTCAGCATAATACGCGCCAGCCTGAGAATTTTCTACCCGTTATAGCCGCAAGCTCTGCGGGCCGCCGACGGGCGGTTTAGTATTCCATTCCTGCCGGCGCGGCGCCGCCCGCTTCGACCTTTTCGGGCAGCTGCGCGATCATGCAATCGGTCGTTAACATTAATCCGGCGATTGAGGCTGCGTTCTGCAATGCCGTGCGCGTCACTTTGCGTGGATCCAGGACGCCCATCTGCACCATATCGCCGTATTCATTGGTGAGCGCGTTGAAACCGAAATTATCTTTTCCCTCAAGTACCCGATTGAGGACCACCGACGGCTCCTCTCCGGCGTTCGCCACTATTTGGCGCAGCGGCTCTTCCAGTGCGCGCAGCACGATTTTGATACCGGCATCCTGATCGAGGTTCTCCCCGTGAAGTGCGCTAAGGCGCGCGCGGGCACGCAGAAGGGCAACGCCGCCGCCCGGCAGGATGCCCTCTTCCACCGCTGCGTGCGTTGCATGCAGCGCATCCTCGACGCGGGATTTCTTCTCTTTCATCTCGGTTTCGGTCGCAGCGCCGACTTTTACGATGGCGACGCCGCCGGCGAGCTTTGCCACGCGTTCTTGCAGCTTCTCTTTATCGTAATCGCTGGTGGCATCCTTTACTTGCTGCCGGATTTCGGCAACCCGTGCTGCGATCTTTGCGGCTTGGCCGGCGCCGCCGATAAGGGTGGTGTTGTCCTTGTCGACCTCGACCCGCTTGGCGCGGCCAAGATCTTTGAGCGTTGCCTTCTCCAGCGTCAGGCCGACTTCCTCTGCAATGACACGGCCTCCGGTAAGAACCGCGATGTCCTCCAACATGGATTTGCGGCGGTCGCCGAAGCCCGGCGCCTTAACCGCGCAAGTCTTGAGCACGCCGCGCAGTGTGTTGACAACCAGCGTCGCCAGCGCTTCGCCCTCGACATCTTCGGCTATGACCAGCAGCGTCTTTCCCGCTTTCGCAACCTGTTCCAGCACCGGCAGCAAGTCGTGAATCGAGGAAATCTTCTTGTCGTAAACCAGAATGTATGCCTCTTCCAGTATCGAGCGCTGTTTCTCGGCAGTGTTGATGAAGTACGGCGACAAATAGCCGCGATCGAACTGCATTCCTTCGACGACTTCCAGCTCGCTGTTTAGGCCCGAGCCATCTTCAACCGTTATAACCCCCTCCTTGCCCACTTTCTCCATCGCATTGGCAATGATCTCGCCGATCGAGGGGTCGGAGTTCGCCGAAACCGTCGCCACTTGGGTAATCTCCGTGCGCGTGGCGCAAGGTTTCGCCATCCGTTCGAGTTCAGCCACGATTGCAGTGACCGCCAGATCGATGCCTCGTTTAAGGTCCATCGGATTCATGCCGGCAGCGACATATTTCATGCCTTCGGCGAGTATGCCGTAAGCCAGTAATGTCGCCGTTGTGGTTCCATCACCGGCGACGTCCGAGGTCTTGACGGCGACTTCTTTCACCATCTGCACACCCATGTTTTCGAGAGGATCCTTGAGCTCGATTTCCTTTGCCACCACGACTCCGGAGTTAATGATGGTTGGCGCGCCGTAAGATCGCTCCAGCACCACGGTGCGAGCTTTGGGCCCGAGGGTGGGACGCACTGCGTTTGCAAGAAGAGTCACGCCCGCCATGATCTTGCGGTGCGCATCATGGCGAAAGAACAGTTGTTTGGCAGTCATGTTAGTCTTTATATATTAGAAATGAATGAATTGTATTATCAGGTCCGCCGCGCTTTGCTTGATTTAGATCAAGATCAGTTGCGTTAGTCCGCGATTAACTGTACGCAACTGGATTATCCCATAACCGTCTGCATTCGACAGCTATGCCCTGGAACAGCGAACGCTTTCCTACTTCAATGAAGCATCTTGAACCGGCAGTGCGCGACAAGGCGATCGCTATCGCCAACGCTCTGCTCGCCGAAGGCTACCCGGAAGGCCAGGCAATTCGGATCGCCATCGGGCAGGCAAAACAGTGGGCCAGACGTCATTTGGGCAATGCG
>DATIXX010000036.1 GCA_035518095.1 Burkholderiales bacterium
AATCGGATTGTCGATGCTGGTGAATGTCGACACGCACAATCGCACAGGCGCGCGCCTGCCGCAACTTGCCCAGAACACGCCGAGTTATGCGACCGACGTATTCCAGTCGCAGGATGCCGGCGCCGATGCGCGCGCAAAATCGATTATCGGAGCTAACGAAGGCGAAACGGCACGATCCGCCCGCGACATCGATCACGGGAGCGGCGGGAATCGGAGTCGCCTGGTGGGAGTTGATGGCGCGAAGCCACGCCCCACAGCGCCCGAAGGGTTTTAATACCATTTCGCGAGAACGCAGTTATGGCCGCCGCATCGAGTACCGCTGACGTTCCAGCCGCAAGACCGGCCACGGCTGTTGCTGCGCCGCTTCAGGGCGGCGCGCTTGTATTGGGCAGCCTCGCGCTGGCGCTCGCGACTTTCATGAATGTGCTCGACACCTCGATCGCCAACGTATCGCTGCCCACGATTGCAGGCGACCTCGGAGTTTCGGCGGAGCAAGGCACCTGGATCATTACCTCGTTCGCCGTGGCCAACGCAATCTCGCTGCCGCTCACCGGTTGGCTTTCGCAGCGTTATGGGCAGGTACGTCTTTTCACGGCGTCGGTGGTGCTGTTTGTGATTGCCTCTTTTTTATGCGGTTTCGCGCCTTCGATGGGGTTGCTGATTTTTTTCCGGGTGATTCAGGGCGCGGTGGCGGGACCGATGATCCCGCTATCCCAGTCGTTGCTGCTCTCGAGTTATCCCAAGCAAAAAGCGGGCACTGCCCTTGCAATGTGGTCCATCACCACGCTGGTGGCGCCGGGGGTAGGGCCGCTGCTTGGCGGCTGGATCACGGATGATTATTCTTGGCCGTGGATTTTCTACATCAACGTGCCCATCGGCATCGCCGCTGCGGCGGTGACGTGGGTCATTTACAGCAAGCGCGAGACGGCCACGCGCAAGCTTCCGATCGACACCGTCGGGCTGGGGCTGCTCATAATCTGGGTGGGCGCGCTGCAGGTCATGCTCGACAAGGGCAAGGACCTCGACTGGTTTAATTCGACGTTCATCACAGCGCTCGCTATCACGACCATCGTAGGCTTTGCGCTGTTTCTGGTATGGGAACTCACCGAACAGCATCCTATCGTGCACCTGCGGCTGTTCAAGGTGCGCAATTTTTGGACCGGCACGCTCGCGGTTTCGCTCGGCTACGGCACTTTCTTCGGTAATATCGTGCTGCTTCCCCTGTGGCTGCAGAAATACATGGGCTACACCGCGACGCTTGCCGGCGTGACACTGGCGCCGGTTGCGCTGTTTGCCGTCGTGCTGTCGCCTGTGGTCGGCAAAACTATCGATCGCGTCGACGCGCGCATTTTTGCAACCGCGTCCTTCGTGGTGTTCGCCGTAATGATGTTCATGCGTTCGCACTTTAACACCCAGGCCGACCTCTACACGATACTGATGCCGACCATCGTGCAAGGCGTGGCGGTCGCTATTTTTTTTATTCCGCTGATCACGATTTCCCTTGCAGGCGTGCCCCCGGATCAGATTGCCGCAGCGACCGGTTTGAGCAATTTCGCGCGCGTGTTGGCAGGCTCATTTGGCACGTCGATTGTGACCACCCTGTGGGATGACCGCGCGAAACTCCATCACTCGCACCTTGTCGAGTACATTACGACCTACAGCCCGGTTTCCACGCAGTCGTTTGCAAACCTTCAGGCCTTGGGCCTGAATACCGGGCAAAGCCATGCCATGGTGAATCGCGTGATCGATCAGCAGGCATTCCTGCTTTCGGCAATCGACATTTTCTACGCATCGGCCATTCTGTTTCTGCTTTTGATTCCGGTCATCTGGCTCGCGAAACCCTGCAAAGGCACTCCAGACAGTGCCGGCGGCGGCGGCTCTTCATTCCGATGTTGACGTCAAATCCGGCTTGCTTTCATTAATTCGTTGAAAGACACAAACCACATGAGGCTCTACTACTATCCGGACGCATCCTCGATGGCCCCGCACAGAGTGCTGCGCGAGGCGGGCTGCAAATTCGACCTGGATAAGGCGGACTTCGCCACGATGAAAACCGTGAACGGAGAACATTTCCGGAAAATCCATGCGAAATGACCAGTCGCGAATTTCTATACCACTTCATCTGACGGTTTTTGGGACACTTTTGTACTAATTTTCGAATTGGCGAGCGTTGCAAGGCATTGATTGACAATATTCCCCGATGCTATGTTCCAGACAGGGTGCCAGTGGCCGTGAGTTCGAATCGCACCGTCCCAACCAGCAATATCAATGGCTCGTTTGTGGACTTCGCGGGCTATTTTTACTGTGCGGACACAGCCAGGGATACAAAACATTCGGCGCTCGATCAATAATCATCACGCTGGTCCGACGGCCTTGAAGCCCAAGACGTCGTTCTTTCACCGTGGCAACTCGGGTTACAATTTCGTTAGGGCTCGCCGCCTTTACTACCCGTCATCATGATTACCTCCCCGTCGCTTCGCTACGTAGCTATTCCGGATAGAGAAGGACGGGTTGAACTTACCGGCGCATGGAATTTGGCGGCTTTGGGGAAGCAGATTAATTTGCTTCGCTCCCAGCTCGTAACCTACGCTGCCAATCAGGGCTTGCACTGGGATTTGAAGGGCGTCGATTCTCTGGACACTGTGGGCGCAGCTTTGCTCTGGCAGGCCTGGGGTGAGCGTCGAGTGAAAAATCTCAGCTTGCGGCCCGAGCATGATGCGCTTTTTGTTGGCCTTGGCTCTACGGGTGAACACGTGTCACCCGGCGCACGATATGACTGGACTGTGCCTGTCGTGACCATAGGAGAATCCGTCCTTGCCTTTCTCAGTTACCTCTATGCTGCGGTTCAGCTTTTCGGCCAACTCGCACTCGACGCGGCCTATTTATTGGCGCGTCCATCGCGCGCACCCTGGCGGGAAATCTCGACGAACATTTACCGGGCCGGTGCGCAAGCGTTGCCGATTACCGCATTGTTGGGATTTCTCATCGGGGTAGTAATCGGTTATTTGTCGGCGGAACAACTGCGGATATTTGGAGCCGGCGTTTACATTATTAATATTCTGGGCATCAGCATTATTCGGGAACTGGGTCCGGTGCTTTGTGCAATTCTGGTGGCAGGCCGCTCCGGTTCCGCGATGACTGCTCAGCTGGGTGTTATGAAGATTACACAGGAATTGGATGCACTGTCTGTCATGGGCATTTCACACACCACGCGACTGATTTTGCCCAAAGTGGTTGCGCTTGCTGTGTCTTTGCCTTTACTTGTTCTCTGGACCGATGCGGCCGCGCTGCTTGGCGGCATGGTTTCAGCCGGGTTCGAGCTGGATATCAGTTACCGGTTCTTTCTAACGCGCTTGCCGGATGTTGTGCCCATCGCCAATCTCTGGCTGGGGTTCAGTAAGGCTGTGGTGTTCGGTCTTCTGATCGGAATCATCGCCTGCCAGTTCGGTCTAAGAATTCACCGTGACACGTCCAGCTTGGCCATCGGCACCACCACCTCAGTGGTTACATCGATTACGATTGTCATCGTCACAGATTCTATATTCGCAGTCCTGTTCTCCCACGTGGGGCTCCGATGATGAACGAAGAATGTGTTATCGAGGTGGAAGGATTATGGACCCGCTTCGGCGAGACCGTGATACACCGCGACATTAATCTATGCGTCCACCGCGGCGAAGTGCTTGCGCTGGTGGGCGGATCGGGCAGCGGCAAGACCACATTGCTGAGGCAAATGCTCGGATTGGAAAAACCGGCCCGTGGGACAGTCTGCCTGTTCTGTCAAGCGTTGCGGTCATGCGGTCCGGACGCTATGCGGCAAATGCATAACCGCTGTGGTGTGTTGTTTCAGGACGGCGCGCTGTTCACTGCGCTTACTGTTTATGACAACGTCGCCTTGCCCCTTCGTGAACTCGGGCTGCTGGACGAAGCCGTCATCAATAGTCTGGTTATGGTAAAACTGGACCTGGTTGAAATCGCCGCGGCCGATGCTGAGAAATTCCCCGCTGAACTTTCAGGCGGCATGGTAAAACGCGTCGCGCTGGCCCGTGCAATCGCCCTCGATCCTGAATTGCTGTTTCTGGATGAACCGACGGCGGGATTGGATCCCGAACGCAGCGAAAGTTTTGTGAAATTGATTAAGATGCTGCGCAGTCAACTTCACCTGACCGTAGTAATGGCGACTCACGACCTGAATTCGGTCGTCGAACTCAGCGACAGAGTTGCTGTATTGACGGACCAACGTCTGGTCGCCGTTGCTCCACTCAAGGAACTTATAAAGCTGGATGATCCCTTTATTCGGAATTTCTTTCTGGGTGAGCGGGGGCGCTGTGCACTTACCGGGATGGAAAACGCTCGCCTGAGCGCTTAAGTCGCTGCGCTGTGAGAACTCTTGTTACTTAAAGGAGGCGCAACAATGGAAAATCGCGCGTATGCCCTGGCGGCGGGTATCTTTGTGCTTGTGCTTTGTGCTGCGCTTGCCGCCGCGATATTCTGGTTTAAGGGGATTTCTACGGTCCCGGTGAATGCCTACTTGGTCGTTTCCAGATCATCGGTCTCGGGTCTCAATCCACAGGCACCGGTTCGTTTTCGCGGTGTGACGGTGGGCAAAGTTGATACGATAGGCTTCGATCCGAGCAATTCACAGAACATTTTAATCCGCATACTTGTCGACCACACCGCTCCCATTACTAAGGGAACTTATGCGCAGCTCGCTCCCCAAGGCGTTACCGGGCTTTCCTACGTTCAGCTTGACGACAAGGGTCTGCGGCGCGAGCCCCTGAATACCGATTTCGAGCATCCGGCTCGAATTGAAATGCGCCCTTCGGTTCTTGACAAACTAAGCACCGAAGGCCAGGACCTGATTGTCGCGGCGAACGAGACCGCCACGCGGGTAAATGCGCTTCTCAATGATGAAACACAGGCGCATTTGCGGCGCACGCTTGCTAACCTTGATACCGCCTCCGCCCGTATTGCATCGATCGCGAGCGAGCTGGAACCGACCTTAAGGACGCTGCCGGCGCTTTCCAGTAAAACCAACCAGGTGCTTACTGACGCGGATGAATTTTTGCTCAATCTGGACCGACTGTCGACGCAAACTCAGGCACACCTGAATGCTCTCGATGTGGTGGCCCAAAATGCAGAAGAAATCGGCTCAAAGGGCAAGGCGGTGGGCGATGCATTGATTGACGATACCCTGCCGAAATTATCGGATTTGATTGGAAACCTTTCTAACACTTCGCGCACTCTAAATGGGCTGCTGGCGGATATCCGCGAACGGCCGCAAAGTCTCGTGTTCGGGGCAGCCGTGCCTGAACCCGGTCCCGGAGAGAAGGGTTTCTCACCCGAAGGTAGAAATCAGTGAGGAGATTGGCTGGGGTCCTGGCGTTATCGGCGTTTCTCGCCGGCTGTATATCCGCGCCGCAGTCTCGAGGGCCCGCCGCGGTCTATGATTTGGGCCCGCTGCCTATCCATGAAAATTCAAAATGCATCAATGCCACCCTGCTCATTCCCAATATTGCGGCACCGTCGTGGCTCGATTCTCCGGATATTACTTATCGTTTGGATTACGACAATAAAACCCGTCATCATGCCTACGCAGACAGCCGCTGGGTCGCCGCGCCAGCAGCGTTGCTCAGTCAACGACTCAGGCAGCGCATTGCCGCGGCCAATGAAAAAGGAGTGCTTGACAGCCGCGACGGCGCGCAGGCGGATTATCTGGTCCGCATGGAGTTACAGGAATTCACTCAGGTGTTTTACTCGGAGAAATGCAGCTACGTGGCAATCGGGCTGCGCGCAAGCGTGATTCGGCTCCCTGATCGTAAGCTCATTGCGCAGCGGAGCTTTCTCCTCAGGCGTGAGGCCCCAAGCCCAAATGCCGAAGGCGCAGTCAAAGGTTTGGTTGACGCCAGCGATAGTCTCATCAGCGAATTGATCGACTGGGTTTCGCGAAATCTGGCCACCCAAAATTAGGCGGTTCGCCCCGATTTTCTAACATGGGCGCACACTATTCGTTTTCAAAGGCCCCGTGTCTTGTGACCCGAATGGCGAAGGCAGCGCAGCGGATGGTGACTTTACTATTGGCGACGCAGAAGAAAGCCACCAAAGAAAAACGCGACCCCGGTTCGCCGACTTCGTCTTCGCTCTTCAGCCAAAACTGGCGCTGCGCAACTCGCGCTTCGCGCTCAGATAAGTCTGGCTTCACTCTGCACGGTTAGGCCTGGTCACTTCGCGGCTCATTGTGGATAGCAAAAGCCAAACCCAATAAAAAAACTATTAGCTGCATTCATCTAGAAGCAAAAATTTGACGCCCAGTTTTTGAAATTGTCTGATCCCGGCCAAAGCAATGCCACTGCACTAGCGTAGGGCGCAAGTGTAGCTGATTGATCCATGTTGGTGCATTCGAATTAAATAAATTCCATGTAAAACAATCGAATCGTACTAGGCCTAAATTTTGCTGGACCTTACCACGAATTGAATCGTGCATTTGTACTAGAGGAGTGCGTCGCGCTTCAGGAAACATAGCCAGCAAGGAGGAAAAAATCATGAAACGGTTCGTAGTTTCCACGTTGCTTCTTCTGTTCAGCATTTTAAATCTCACCGTCCTACCACTCGCGTTTGCCGATACGCAACCCACTACGCCGGCTCCAGCAGCAGCGGCAGCCGCGCCGGCTGCTCCTCCAGGGGAGTATGTGTCAGCTCCAGCGTGGTTGAATACAGGCAACAATGCGTGGCAGCTTGCAGCCGCAACCTTCGTAGGCTTACAGAGCGTACCGGGCCTGATGCTCATCTATGCAGGGTTGGTCAAAAAGAAATGGGCAATCAACAGTGCGTTCATGGCGTTTTATGCTTTTGCCGCAACCCTGGTGGTGTGGGCGCTCTTTGCTTACAACATGGCCTTTGGCCCACAATGGTTCCCGTTCCTCGGGCACCCTGGACCCGCAATCGCGGCGGGTTTTGAGTTAGGGCAGGCGAGTGTCCCGGCGGCGGCGTCCGGGATGCCGGATCTCACCTTTCCCATGGCGACGTTGATGTTCTTCCAGTTCGTCTTTGCCGCAATCACGGTCATCATCCTGGGAGGCTCACTGATCGGGCGCATGAATTTTAAAGCATGGATAATCTTCGTCCCTCTTTGGATAACGTGCATCTACACCGTCGGGGCGTTTAGCCTATGGGGCGGCGGCTGGCTCGCTAGCTTGGGGGCACTCGACTTCTCGGGCGGCTATGTGATCCACCTTGCTGCCGGCGTCTCAGGCTTTGTGGCCGCAGCGGTGATTGGTCCGCGGTTACAGCGTGACAGAGAAACATTTGCGCCCAACAACCTGCTGATCGCTATGGCTGGCGCGGGCATCCTGTGGTTGGGGTGGAATGGCTTTAATGGGGGTGACCCGTACTTCGCAAACGCCAACGCAGGGGGCGCCGTCTTCAACACGAATCTTTGCACCGCGGTCGCTTTGCTGACATGGACGGTCATGGACTCAATGGCGTACGGCAAGCCGTCGATAACCGGGGCGATCAATGGCATGATTGCCGGCCTCGTTGGAATTACGCCGGCGGCTGGGTATGTCAATGGGTGGGGCGCAATCATTATCGGCGTCGTTGTCGGTATCATTCCCTGGTTTAGCATGAACAAGTTTCAGAAGACAAAGTTCATGTCCAAAGCAGACGATACATTGAGCGTGTTCTCCACACACGGTGTGGCGGGCCTTTGTGGCGGCCTTTTGACAGGTATTCTGGCTAATCCGGATATGCTTGTTTACCTTGGCACCGGCGCGAAGGCACCCGGTGTCAATGCTACCGGCTGGTTTTACGGCAATTTCCCGCAACTGATACTGCAAGGGGAGGCCGCGCTGTTCATCATCGTACTCAACGCCGTTGGCACCTATATTCTGCTCAAGCTCATTTCTCTGGTGGTTCCGCTACGTATGAATGACAAGCAGTTGGAAGAGGGCGATTTTGAGGTACACGGCGAACAGGCGTATCCGTCGATTTGAACAGATTACCCGTGTCGCACACAACAACGAGAGGACGCCACTAATTGTCGGATAGCTACCCTTAAACCATGGTTCTGGAAATCGGCGGGAATGCGCTGGGCCCGCCGATTCCCAATAGTCTTTGTTGTTTAGGCTCTCCATAGTTTAGTGGGGACGTAAACGCCCCCGGAATGGTGAAGTGCTATAAAACGGATCAGCGGAATGTAACGCAATTTGCAGCGAGACGTTCGTTATGATCAGTTACCGCGGAGCTCGCGTAACAAATGTTTTGGCGGCATTCTTAGCCCGGCTATTGCTGTTGTGCTCGGACGCGCATGCAGATGCCTCAGAAGCAGTCCTGCGTTGCACAAATCCGGTTAGTGGTGCCACTTGGGACATGCCGATAGACTTTGAAAACAACACGGCAAATTCATTTCCCGCCACATTTACAGATAATAGTATTGATTGGCATGACGTGTCGCACGGCGGGCACTATTCTTTTGATCGGGTCTCTGGCGGCTTAACTGTCATCTACGCATCAAGCATGGGCGGTTTCTCGCTGAAACTTACGTGTCGTCTTACCGAATGACATTTATGACTTCAGCATTGAAGCCGGGCTCCCATGTTACGAACGATGTGAGCCTGTGGGAATATCTCTATCGGTATCTGTGGCCGTTTTGGATGTTTATGGACGCGACCCGCGGCAGTCCTTGGGATCGGACTATGGCTTACCGTCATAATCGAGAGCAACGCGTCCATCTTCCAAGATACATGTTCAAATGGCTGTGCATATCAGTGTTGCTTTTTTGCCTGACATCGGTATTAGGCGGTATGGAAGCTGATTTCCCTGAGTTCCGTCTTGGCTACGATGTGCTGCTAGCCACTTTCGGAAGCCTGCTTACTGGCGCGCTAATCATGACCATCCTAATTTGTGCCATATACCTGCTGTTATGCCGTAACGAGGAGTAGCCGCCGCAAAATCGAAAAGAGAAGCCAAGCAGGCTCACGGTAGAATACCTGGCCTGTATTGATCCGGACCGGACATGGCCATGGCCCGGCCATTAGTTTCTAAATCAAAGGGAACGGCTCAAATCAGAAGCAGGCTGGCGTTCAGGAGCATCGCGGAGACTACAAAGGGCCCCGTCCGCGTCAGCGCGGCTGTAGAAGTTGTATACACGGGAACCTGTGCACCGTCGCCAACCGCAAGCGCGGCACCCTTTGGCGCGAACAGCAGTACCGCGTACCGGGCTAGTTGCTGTAGCGTGCTCTTCTTATAGCAGGCTAGAGCGCAGCTGGACCGGTTTCGCGAGTGCGGACCCTGACCGCCTGTTCGAGATCATAGACAAAGATCTTGCCGTCACCAATTTTGCCGGTAGCCGCAGATTTTTCGATTGCCTCAACTACGCGGTCCAGCATGTCCGCTCCGATCGCTACCTCAAGTTTCACCTTGGGCACAAAGTCCACGGTGTACTCCGCCCCCCGGTACAGTTCCGTATGGCCTTTCTGGCGTCCAAAGCCCTTCACGTCAGTTACCGTGAGCCCCTGCACCCCGATTGAAGTCAACGATTTCCTCACCTCATCCAGCTTAAAGGGCTTAATGATCGCCGTTACTAATTTCATCATGCCGTTACCGCCTCCTTACGCAGTGCATGACCAATCGTACACCCGTACTCTTGGTCTCGCGTCCTGATTGTTCAACAAGTACGCGAGCTCGACCAGTTTAGATCTAGAGTGCCGCGATCGCAATAGGCGAAAAGCAAACGTGAGCCTGCAGCGAAAATAGCTGCTAAAGAACCGAATCAAGTTGGAAGGACTGCATGACATTTTTGTCGATGAGACGGTCGCTGATTTGGCGAGGACGATCGACGATTAGCCTGGTGTGCTACCCTATTGCCTGCAAACAATTAACACAATCGCCAACGGTAGTCGCATTGAACATTCTTGAATTCTCAACTGTGGTATGGCTTGGGTCGATCGCTGCCGGGTTTCTGGGTGCCCTGACGGGGCTCGGGGGCGGTATCATGGTAATCCCCATGCTGACCCTGATGCTCGGGGTTGACATTCACTACGCTGCCGGCGCGGCGCTGATCTCGGTCATTGCGACCTCTTCCGGCGCCGCCTCGGCCTATGTACGCGAGGGTTATATTAACCTGCGGATCGGCATGTTCTTGCAAATAGCCACCACTATAGGAGCGGTGGTCGGCGCGACGCTCACGGTTTATATCGCGGGTTCGAGCATTGCCGTGATCTTCGGCGCAGTGCTCCTGGCATCCGCGTATGTGTCGCTGCGCAGGTTGCACGGCCCGACCGGCGCGGATCGCCCCGACCGTATCGCCACCTGGCTCAACTTGGACGGCACCTATCCTACGCCCGCGGGTGCGCAGGCCTACCACGCGCACCGTGTGCCGGCGGCATTCGCTACGATGTTCGTCGCGGGCTCACTCTCCGGATTGCTCGGCATCGGGTCCGGTGCAGTCAAAGTTTTGGCGCTGGACTGGGCAATGCGCCTTCCGTTCAAGGTATCAACCACCACCAGTAACTTTATGATCGGTGTAACGGCGGCTGCCAGCGCTGGAGTGTACTTTAGCCGCGGCTATCTTGATCCCGGGCTTGCCATGCCCGTCATGCTCGGCGTGTTGATCGGATCGCTCACCGGCGCGCGTCTCCTGGAAAGGACGGGGATTGGGACGCTACGAAGGATCTTCGTCGTAGCGATCATTGTTCTGGGAATTGAGATGATTTACAAGGGCCTGACGGGAAGGCTGTAACCATGAGTGATCAACGGACGGGTTGGACAGAGCAGAAGATCGAGCAGGGGATCGGCAACCTGCTGCGCGTTGGTGTGATCATTGCGGCTGCTGTGGTAGTGGTTGGAGGCGCGGTCTATCTAATTCATCATGGCCGCGAGATGCCGCACTATCGCATTTTTCGCGGGGAGCCCGCGGATTTGCGCAGCTTCAGCGGCATTCTTCGCGACTGCTTGCAGTGGCGCGGCACTGGGTTGATTGAGTTTGGCCTGTTGCTCCTCCTGGCGACTCCGGTGGCTCGCGTTATTTTCTCGATGATTGCATTTGCCATGCAGCGCGACCGGGTGTATGTCGCCGTGACTTTGGTGGTCCTGAGCATCCTGCTTTATAGCATTGCCGGGGGGCGGATGTAGCTGCGGCGCGATTACTTATAATCAATAATCAGAAGATATGCATGGGTGCCGGCTTGGTGTTAACGGCCGCCAGTATAGCTATTTTATAGCGATTCTCTCCAGCTTGCCTGTTACATGGCGGTAATATTTGTTTAATATTTAAGTGACAGAATGTAACCGGGTAGGGTTCGTCTACCTCCCTTCTAGGTTGCCCCCTTTTGCGCCCCTCACTGGGGCATTTTTTTGAGTCCGCAGGCGATTAACGTTTTTTTGCTTTGCGGCCTTTGATATTTTTGGAATGCGCCGCTGGCCGATGCGCGTTCACCAACAAACGGCGACCATTGCAACATATTGATTAACAATCAGGTGCGATGTTAGGATGCTTTGCGGGTGTTAGTGGTCGCGAGTTCGAATCTCGCCGCCCTTTCCCGTTTAGCATTTAGCGATTGGAAAACGGGGGTCAGAAATCGAAACATTGAGCTTTTTTCTTTGGGCCGACTGCTTATTGCCCAGCGACTTGCCTGCATTGCGCCACCCTGGCTTATCCTTCCGAAATGCGTATCCTGCTCAGTAACGATGACGGCTATTTCTCGCCGGGGCTGGCGGTGCTTGCCGAAAGCCTGTCGCGCATCGCAGAAATTACTGTGGTAGCGCCGGAGCGTGACAACAGCGGTGCGAGTAATTCGCTCACGCTGGACAGACCGTTAAACCTGCGCAAATCGCACAACGGATTCTATTACGTTAACGGCACACCCACCGATTGCGTGCATCTGGCGGTGACGGGCATGCTCGACCGGCTGCCTGATATTGTTATCTCGGGAATCAATGACGGCGCCAACATGGGCGATGACACGATTTATTCCGGAACCGTTGCTGCAGCGACCGAAGGTTTTTTACTCGGCATTCCTTCTCTCGCCGTGTCGCTGGCGGCGAGCGCTGGTGACAATTATGCGACCGCGGCGCAGGTCACAACGAGAATTATCGAGCGTTTGCAGAAATATACCCATGTGCAACCGCTCCTGCTGAATGTCAACGTTCCGGATGTGACCTATGCCGAGCTTAAGGGATTTGAGGTCACCCGCTTGGGGAGGCGTCATAAGGCCGAGCCGGTTGTGAAGACCCACACTCCACGCGGTGACACGGTTTACTGGGTCGGTGCAGCTGGTGGTGTGCAAGACGCGGGCGACGGCACCGATTTCCATGCGGTTTTGCACCATAAGGTTTCCATTACACCATTGCAAATCGATCTCACTCAATTTTCACAATTGGAAAGTCTAAGCAAATGGCTTGCGGATCTTTAGGATGAAGGCGCGCTATTCCGGAATCGGTATGACATCACAGCGCACGCGTGCACGCATGATAGAGCGCCTGCGCAGCCAGGGCATTCGCGACGAAGTGGTGCTGACCGCAATGGCCGAGGTGCCGCGCCACGTTTTTGTAGAGGAAGCCCTGGCAAGCCGCGCTTATGAAGATGTAGCGCTGCCGCTGGGCTATGGCCAAACTATTTCCAGTCCGTACATTGTGGCGCGCATGCTGGAGGTGCTACGCGGCGGCAAGAGAATCGGACGCGCACTCGAAATTGGCACCGGATGCGGTTATCAGGCTGCCGTACTGTCGCGTCTTGCGCACGAAGTGTATACGGTGGAACGGGTGGTTCCGCTTGCCGTGAAGGCGCGAGTTCGGCTGCGCGAGCTGGACGTCAACAACGTGCGCGTAAGAAGGGCAGACGGCTTTGCAGGTTTTCCAGATGCTGCGCCATTCGACTCGATTATCGTGGCCGCTGCGGCGACTCATGTGCCCGCAGCGCTGCTAGAGCAGCTTGTGGTTGGTGGTAGAATGGTGTTGCCTATGGGCGCTCACGAACAGCACTTGCGGCTTGTCGAGCGCAATACGGAGAGTTACATTGAATCGGTTTTGGAAACCGTGAAGTTTGTTCCAATGCGCTCTGGAATGGAGTGATGAAGACCACAACATCATCTTTTTACGCGGGCGTACTGTTTTTGGCAGCTAATCTCCTGGTGGGCGGTTGCGCCACCCAGCCTGCGGCCCTGGTGGTCGAAAAATCGCCTGGAGCCGTGCAGGCAGCGAAGCCGGCAACGGAGACCATGGCGCCGAAGAAATCCGTGGCGCATGGCGAGTTTTATACCGTGCAAAAAGGCGATACCGTGTACAGCATTGCCCTGGCGCAGGACCTTGATTATAAGGAGCTCGAGCAATGGAACAACATCGGCGATCCCACCGCAATCAGTGTAGGCCAGCAATTGCGGCTCACACCACCTCCGAATGCGGTGATTACCGCCCCGCTCATGACCGCGCCGGGAGTCGAGGGCACACCGGTCGAAACTGTGGAAGGCAAACCGCTGCCTCTGCCAGGGATGCTGAAAACCGAGCCCAAGGCGGTGAAACTTCCGTATTCCGATCAGGCACTGGCGCAAGTGCAAAAGCTAGAAGCAACGCAAACCACAGCCGCGCTGTTGCCGGAAACTAAACCGGAAAACAAAACCGAAAGCAAAACCGAAAGCAAAACTGAAATTAAAGCGGAAACCAAAACGGACAATAAAAAGCCCGGGCCGGCAACCGGGGAAATTGATTGGGGATGGCCTGCGACCGGGAAAATCGTTTCCGGTTTCAGCGAGACCGCTAATCTGAAAGGCGTGGACATCGCAGGCAAGCTCGGCCAGCCGGTTTTCGCCAGCGCGCCCGGCAAAGTGGTATACAGCGGCAGCGGCCTACGCGGTTACGGTAAGCTGATTATCATCAAGCATAACGATACCTATCTCAGCGCCTATGCTCACAACAGCGAAATTCTGGTAAAAGAAGGGCAATCCGTGGTAAAAGGCCAGAAAATCGGGGAAATGGGAGATAGCGATGCCGATCAGGTCAAACTGCATTTCGAAATCCGGCGCTTGGGCAAGCCGGTTGACCCGCTGAAATATTTGCCGGCCACTAATAAGACATCATGAACAATTATTTGATGGAGGACGAGCCGCCGGAGGAGGGCCTGCCGCTACAGGCCGAGGAACCTGTAGCGGAGGTAGACCGTTTCACCGCCGATGTACTTTCAGATGTAACGCAGATTTACCTCAATGAAATCGGCCAAAATGAGTTGTTGAGTGCCCACGAGGAGTTGCGTTATGCCCGCCTCACCAAGCAAGGTGACTTCGAGGCGCGGCAGAAAATGATCAAGCACAATTTAAGGCTGGTGGTCAGCATCGCCAAGCACTACGCACACCGCGGTATGGCGCTGCTTGATTTGATCGAGGAAGGCAATCTGGGCTTGATCCACGCATTGGAGAAATTCGATCCAGAACGCGGTTTTCGCTTCTCCACTTATGCGACCTGGTGGATCCGGCAAAACATCGAGCGCGCCATCATGAATCAGTCGCGCACCATCCGCCTGCCTGTCCATGTCATCAAGGAACTCAATATTGTATTGCGCGCATTGCGCCACCTGGAGACGCATTGCGACAAGGAACCGACCACCGACGACGTAGCGCATCTGCTCGGGCTACCGGTGGAAGAGTTGCGGCGGGTGCTGGCCTATAACGACCGCATGGCATCGCTTGACGCGCCGCTGGAGATCGATCCCATGCTCTCGGTTGGCGAATCCATTCCGGATGAGCGCACGCCTGCACCCGACTCGCGGCTTGAGCATACCGAACTGGAAACTTATGTGCAGGAATGGCTTAATCAGTTGAACGACAAGCAGCGGCGTGTGATTGAACGTCGTTACGGTTTGAACGGCTGTGAAATCAGCACCCTGGAACAGCTCGCTGAGTACATGAACTTGACGCGCGAGCGGGTGCGCCAAATCCAGATCGAAGCATTGCACAGCCTGCGCAAAATCTTGAAGCGCAAGGGCGTGTCCAAGGAGATTTTGTATTAGCGCTTTAGGCGCTGCTAATTTCGCGTCCGCAGTGCTCGGATCAAACGTTCCACTGGCCCGCTCAGGGTTCAAACTCGCTTACCAACCGCGACAGACGCTTTAGCGCGGATTTGCCGGTCAACGTGCCGTAACGCATGGCAATATACAATTCGCTGATGCTGCGTATCGGCTCCGCCCGCTGGGGCTTGGCTTGCGCCAAGCGCCGCGCATAGTCCCACGGACCTTCGGCGGGGCTGCGTGCCAATCCGTGTTTCGCCAGCTTACCGCAGAATTTGTGGTAGGCAATTTGTACCGGGTCGCGCGGCGCGTTTTTCAAGCGCCACAATATCATCCCGGCCAATCCCAGCATGATCAATCCTGACGCAGCGACGAGCGCGATGGCCATGTTCTGCCAAGTGGCTTCGCTCATGCCAAGTCGAGTCATAAATTGCATCTGGCGTTGCTGCGTATAACCTAACACCCACTGGTTCCAGTTATTTGCCATTGCATCCCAGATGAAGCGCGCTTGGCGCAGCCACGGGTAATCCTCCCGTACTAAAAGCGGGAGAGGGTCGGTTGCGGGTACTGCGGCTGCGATCCCGGCTTCCACGCGCAACGGCGATACCGCTGCAGTCGGGTCGACCCGCACCCAGCCGCGTTCCTTCAGCCAAACCTCGACCCAGGCATGGGCGTCGGCTTGGCGCACGATGAAATAATCATCGATGGAGTTATACTCGCCACCCTGATAACCGGTCACAACGCGCGCGGGAATTCCTGCAGCGCGCATTAAAAATGCAAAGCTCGAGGCATAGTGTTCACAAAAACCGCGCCGGGTGTCAAACAGGAATTCATCTACCGGATTTTCGCCAAGCAGCGGCGGCAACATCGTGTAATAAAACTTTTCTTTTCGATAAAAATTCAGCGCCTGGTTGACGATTGCCAGATCATCACCGGCGTTGCGGCGCCATGATTGCGCCAATTCCCGCGCGCGCGGATTGGAGTTCCGCGGAAGCTGTAATCCGCGTCGCAATTCAGCAGGGTTTTCATCGGTACCGGTCCGGTATTTCAGATAGGACGCCATTTCATAGCGCATGCGGTTGCGCACCGGGAAATTTGAGAGTATTTGAAAATCCGGTGTAATCCTTGAGCGCGGGGGAGCAGTGCCGGGCATATCCAGTGCGAACAACCAGTTCTTGTTATGCGGCTCAAGCGTGACCGTGTAGCGCAACGGTTTACCGAGATCGCGCAATTCCGGTGCGCGGAGAGCAGAATGTCCTCCGACATACCAGGTTCGGCCGTCGAAGCGCCACAGCACAGGGCCGCGCCAGTACAGCGAGGAAATTCTGGGTGCAGGATTGTCGAATTTAACTCGGAATGCGACCGCATCAGACTGCGTCAACGTGCTCAGAGAACCCGGCGACATGGTGTCGCTGAGCCCCGTAATTCCGGAATACGCGTCCTGCGGCAATCCCCAAAGCGGGCCCTGCACGCGAGGGAAGAGCAGGAACAGCGCCACCATCAACGGTACAGATTGCATGAGCAGCACGCCCGCGATTCGGAACCTTGTTTTTACAGGATAGCTGTCGGATGGGTGGTTGCAGCCGATCCATGTTGCGGTAAGTACAAGCACCACCAGCAGCATATACAGACCAGCAAGGATGGTTTGAGAATAGAGAAAATTGGTGATGACCAGAAAATAACCGAGAAACATGACCATGACCGCATCACGCACGCTGTTCGTCTCCATCAGTTTCATGCCGATCAGCAAAACCAGTAACGCCACGCCTGCGTCGCGCCCAAAAATCGCGCCGTAACTTAAATAAATCCCGGCAATGCCGGTGCCAAGCAGCAGGAACAGCAGCCACTTGGGCAACAGGGACAACCCCCGCTGCGCAATATGCAAGCGCCAGAGTCCCAGCACGCCGGCGAATATCAGTATCCAGGCCGGCAGCCGCTCCACGTGCGGCGCAACGACCATCGCAAGCGCAAGCGAAATCCAAACGATGTTGCGAAAGCTAATTTGTTTTTCCATGTTCTGTCTCTGGCAGCCCGAATAAAGCCAGAGCTTCAAGGCAGCTCTGGCGGTGCTGCTCGCCGTAAGCCAAAGGCAATTCCTTACCGGGCAGACGCAACCCGTAGCTAATTCCCGCTGTTTCTGCGTCCAGCACCCAGCGGCAAAGGCGGGACAACTTGGCTTCATCATCCAGGGTTGAAGGCAGATCGTTCCAGTCCAGCCAAAGCTCCATGTCCGCGCGTCCCACGAATTGCTTAGTCAGCAATCCGTAATCGCGCGCAGCCGCTTTCCACGCAATATGCCGCGGCGAATCGCTGGGTTGATGCGGGCGCAGACCGGTGAAATCATCATTTCCACGTCCCGATTCAACCCCGGCGCCGCTGTGAGAATGCGGCTTTACCGGCGGCAACGTTGCGGCGTCCGGGCGCGGGTAGACGAGACAATGCGCGTCCAGCTCGACGTAAGACCAAGCGCGAAACAGCCCGAGTGGAAAACGCGTAAACAGCGTAATGCGTCCCGGCCTAAGCCAACCGCGCCGCGGTGCCGGCACGCCGACTTCGGCAATTGCCGCTGCGTTTTGCAGAACATCGCAGAAAACAGGAGCCTGCTTGCCGCGGGTTACGGCAATTGCGTAGCGGGCCAGAACGCGGCGATTATCCAGGCACACCGCAAAGCGCGCCCACTCGCCCGCAAATACCGGATCAGCTTTGCCCGGGCGCACCTGCATTCCCGCCAGGTTGCGGAAAGCATGCAGCATGGAAATGTTGCCCATCGCCGCGAGCAGGAAAGTAAGAACATAACCCAAACCCAGGCTGTAATTGATCGAGCCAATCAACAACAGCAGCAGCAGAATTCCAAACAGCAAACCTTGGCGCGTGGGGAGGATGAAGACCCGGCGCTGCGTGAGCACGATGGGGCCGGCTTCAGGCCCGTTGAGCTTGAAAAGCCACCTATTCAGAAAATTTTGGAGGGCGCGCCGCATCGGGTCCGTTCCCGCGCCAACAAGCTTTAGGGAATCGCTACCGAGCTAATGAGGTTCTCGGCTGGGTCCTTGCTTTGCGCATGATCGCCCGCCGGTTGCAAGCGGTGCCCGACTACGCTGGGCAATATGGCCTGCACGTCTTCCGGCAATACTTGATTCCGGCCATGCACCAGCGCCCAGGCTCGGGCGGAGTGCAGGAGCGCGAGCCCGGCACGCGGACTCAGACCGTTTACGTAATGAGGTGATTGCCGCGTTCGTTGAATCAGCGCTTGCAGATAATCCATCAGCGCATCGGAGGCATGCACCAGACGTACTTTTTGCTGAATTTCCAATAGCTCCGCAGCGTTCATGCACGGCGCAAGATGGGATACCATATCGCGCCGCTCGCCGCCTTTGAGCAGCGCGCGTTCTGCGCCATTGTCCGGGTAGCCCAACCTGATGCGCATCAGGAAGCGGTCGAGCTGTGATTCGGGAAGCGGAAACGTGCCGACAAACTGGGAGGGATTCTGCGTGGCAATGACAAAAAAGGGCCGGGGCAGGGGGCGCGTTTCGCCTTCTGTGGTGACTTGATGTTCTTCCATTGCCTCAAGAAGCGCGCTTTGCGTTTTCGGCGTGGCGCGGTTGATTTCGTCAGCAAGTACGACCTGCGCGAACACCGGGCCGGGGTGAAATTTAAAGGACGCAATGGAGCGATCATAAATTGAGACGCCCAAAATGTCCGCAGGCAACATATCGCTCGTAAATTGGATACGGTGAAATTCCAGTCCCAGCGAACGCGCCAAAGCGTGCGCCAGAGTTGTTTTGCCCACTCCCGGCAAATCTTCAATAAGCAGGTGACCGCGCGCCAGCATGCAAGCAAGCGCAAGTCGGATCTGCCGGTCTTTACCGAGAATAATACTGCCGACCTGGGCGATGACCCGGTCGATCGCCTGTGCCTTGAGATCGTGCTGAAGCAAATGTGGTTTCATAATCGAGCCGACTCTCCCGCTGATGGCGATAATCTGCGTTATTCCCCGAGCAGCAAAGCAGCGATAACTTTCCGTCCTTCCGCAATTAGAATGTTAAAGGTGCGGCACGCAGCCTGTGTATCCATGACCTCTAGACCGATTCCGGCATTCGCAAGCGACTGCGACAATGCCGGATGCGGGAAGCGCAATTTTGAACCGGTGCCTAACAGCACGATTTCAGGCGCAAGATTCGCGAGAAACTCGAAGTCTTTCGCGCTCAGTGCGTCAAATGCAGCGACATCCCATTGCAGCAAGCGTTCCGACATAACGATTATGTTTTTCTCATGTCGTACCTTGTTTACCATCACATAGCCGTGGCCGTATCCGGTGAAGCGGTTGTCGTTCGTTGCGGGTGCTATATGTAATTTCATGTCCTCAGATCATCGCAACTGCATTTGCGGCAGGGTGACGGGTCGGATAGAATTATACCTTTTTTGTGCAACGGCAGATTCGACTTTCGTCACAAAATCATGCAGGAATTCCCGCGCATAAAGCGTCTCCCCCCTTATGTCTTCAATATCACCAGCGAACTTAAGGCGGCAGCCCGGAAACGCGGCGAAGACATCATCGATTTCAGCATGGGCAATCCCGATGGCGCCACTCCAAAGCACATCGTCGACAAGCTAATTGAAACCGTACAGCGCCCGGACACCCACCGCTATTCCGTTTCCCGGGGCATCCTGCGGCTGCGGCGCGCGATATGCAACTGGTACAAGTCGCGCTTTAACGTGGAATTCGATCCCGATACCGAGGCCATCGTCACTATCGGCTCGAAGGAAGGCATTTCGCATCTCGCGCTGGCTATTCTGGACGCCGGCGATATCGTGCTGGTTCCCAATCCAAGCTATCCGATCCATATTTACGGGCCAGTGATTGCCGGCGCCGACATACGTCACGTGCGCTTGACGCCCGGCGTGGATTTTTTTGAAGAACTGGAAAGAGCGCTCAAAGATTCGTATCCCAAGCCGAAGCTTTTGGTCATCAACTTTCCCAGCAATCCGACGACGCAATGCGTGGAACTTCCGTTTTTCGAGAAGATCATCGCACTTGCCAATGAATACGGCATTTACGTTGCGCATGATTTCGCGTATGCCGACCTCGTGTTTGACGGCTACACCGCACCGTCCATCATGCAGGTGCCGGGCGCGCGCGATCTCGCGGCGGAATTTTTTACTTTATCGAAGAGCTATAACATGCCGGGTTGGCGGGTCGGCTTCATGGTAGGCTGCAAAAAACTGGTTGCGGCGCTGGCGCGCCTGAAGAGCTATCACGATTACGGCACGTTCACACCTATTCAGGTGGCTTCCATATTGGCGCTGGAAGGACCACAAGATTGCGTAGAGGAAATCCGCCACATATACCAGAGCCGGCGCAACGTGCTGTGCAAGGGGTTGCAAGCGATCAACTGGAATGTGCAATCGCCTAAAGCCACGATGTTCGTTTGGGCGCAGACCCCCTACGCATACCGTACCATGGGCTCGCTGGAGTTTTCCAAGAAGCTTTTGGTTGACGCCAAGATCGCGGTTTCGCCCGGGATTGGATTCGGCGAATACGGCGATGACCATGTACGCTTTTCCCTTATCGAAAATGAAGCGCGAACCCGGCAGGCGCTGCGCGGCATCAAGGACATGTTCCGCAAGGACGGCCTCGCGTGAAACCGATAAACGTAGGCTTGCTCGGAATCGGCACGGTAGGCGGGGGCACTTTCACGGTACTGCGGCGCAATCAAGAGGAAATCACAAGGCGCGCCGGACGCGCCATCGTACTTAAAATGATCGCCGACAAGGATTTGAAAAAGGCGCGCAAACTTGCAGGGAAAAATGCCATCGTGACTGCGGACGCGCTGCAAGTGGTGAATCATCCCGACATTGATATCGTCGTGGAACTCATCGGCGGCACCACCGTGGCGAAGCAGTATATTCTGAAAGCGATTCAAAACGGCAAGCACGTGGTAACCGCTAACAAGGCGCTCCTGGCCAAGCACGGCAACGAAATCTTCGCCGCCGCGCACAGACACGGCGTGATGGTCGCGTTTGAAGCGGCAGTGGCAGGCGGGATTCCGATTATCAAGGCGCTGCGCGAAGGCCTGACTGCAAACCGCGTGGAATGGATTGCCGGCATTATCAACGGCACCAGCAATTATATTCTCTCGGAAATGCGCAATACCGGGGCAAGTTTTGCCGAGGCTCTCAAGCAAGCGCAGGCCCTCGGTTATGCCGAAGCCGACCCGACCTTCGACATTGAAGGCATAGACGCCGCGCACAAGCTCACCATTCTGGCGGCGATCAGCTTTGGTATCCCGATGCAATTCGAGAAGGCATATACCGAAGGCATCTCAAAGCTTACGCGCGAGGATATTCGCTACGCCGAGGAAATGGGTTACCGAATCAAGTTGCTGGGCATCACCAAGCGCACGCCGAAGGGAATCGAGCTGCGCGTGCATCCGACGCTGAT
Source organism: Burkholderiales bacterium (assembly GCA_035518095.1). Classification (NCBI taxonomy): domain Bacteria; kingdom Pseudomonadati; phylum Pseudomonadota; class Betaproteobacteria; order Burkholderiales; species Burkholderiales bacterium. Next base: position 21,429 of record DATIXX010000036.1, read on the forward strand.
TCCGGCGCGACGCCTGATCGCCAATGTCGAAGGCGTGATGAACGCTGTGCTGGTTAAAGGCGATGCGGTAGGCGCCACCCTATACTACGGCGCAGGAGCCGGCGCCGAACCTACCGCATCCGCCGTGGTCGCAGACCTGGTAGATGTGACCCGCATGCATACTGCGGACCGCAAGCACCGTGTGCCCCACCTTGCGTTTCAGCCGGATGCGCTCAGCGATACGCCCATCCTGCCGATGTCCGAAGTGCAGACCTCTTATTATCTGCGCCTGCGCGCATTCGATAGACCGGGAGTGCTCGCCGATATCACGCGCATTCTCGCCGACTCCGGAATATCGATAGATGCAATGGTGCAAAAAGAGCCGAGCGAAGGCGAACAGCAGGTGGACATCATTATGCTCACTCACGAAACTATGGAGAAGCATATCGAAGCCGCGATCAAAAAAATCGAGAGGCTCTCCACTATTTCCGGCAAGGTCGTGCGTATTCGTCTCGAACAGTTGAATAGGAATTAAATTTAAGCCGCATAAGACGCCGAGGAAAAACAGAAGCAATCTGATTCCTCTTGTTCCGCACTCTCGGCGTCCTCCGCGGTGAAAAAAGGTTCTAGGCATGTCCAGTCATTACAACGGAGTCATCGAACGCTACCGCGAGCGTCTGCCGGTTGATGAAAACACGCCGGTAATTTCATTGGGCGAGGGGGACACGCGACTCATCGAGCTCAAAAAAATTCCGCACTTGATTAAAAGAAAAGTTCAGCTCTACGCCAAGTTCGAAGGCCTGAATCCCACAGCATCCTTCAAGGATCGCGGCATGACAATGGCGGTAAGCAAAGCCGTCGAGACCGGAGCCAAAGCGATTATCTGCGCTTCCACCGGCAACACTTCAGCCGCCGCCGCGGCTTATGCGGCGCGTGCGGGACTCGCGTGCTTCGTAGTGATTCCCCAAGGAAAGATCGCCTTGGGCAAACTTTCCCAGGCCATGATGCACGGTTCCAAAGTTATACAGATCAAGGGTAATTTCGATGACGGCATGAAGCTGGTGCGCGAAATCGCGCAAAAACTGCCGGTGACGCTGGTGAACTCCACCAATCCTTATCGATTGCAGGGGCAAAAAACTGCTGCATTTGAAATCATCGAAGAACTGGGTGACGCACCGGATTACCACGCGTTGCCCGTGGGAAACGCAGGCAACATTACCGCGCACTGGATCGGATATTGCGAAGCGGTATGTGACAACACTCAGGCGTGCCTTTTTTGCGGCGGCCAATGCGCTTACCACAAAAAAAGATTGGCCACGAGGCGACCCATCATGCTGGGTTACCAGGCAGCAGGTGCGGCGCCGTTTCTGCGCGGAGCCCCTGTGAAAAACCCGGAAACCGTGGCGACCGCCATACGCATCGGCAACCCGGTGTCCTGGACGCAAGCCTGGAAAGTCAAGGAAGAATCCGGCGGCTGGTTTGCCGAGTGCACCGATGAAGAAATTCTGCGTGTGCAGAAGCTGCTTGCTCAGGCGGAGGGTGTGTTTTGCGAGCCGTCTTCCGCCGCGTCGGTGACCGGCGTGATCAAAGACCTGGAGCGGGGCACGATCGGAGATGGCGCGGTGATCGTCTGCACGCTCACCGGTCACGGCCTCAAAGACCCCGACACTGCGATAGCGCAGAGCGGCAAGCCGGTCACGGTTGCGGCGACTCGCAAGGCAATAGAGAGGGTGATTGCGGCAAATTTGCCGAAGTAAAAGGAATTCGCCGGTGGCAGACCGGCGGCTGGTTACTTTATTTTGCTCGTCCAAAATAAAGTAACCAAACAAAACGACGCCCTGCCTCGCCGTCCTGCGGATTCACTCCGTTCCTCGCCAAGCCGGGCGGCTGCGCAATTCGCGCTGCGCGCTCAGACAGTGCTCGCCGTATTCCGCCGGCTTGGCTGCGGTACTCGGCGGCTCAGAAGGGACTAAAAAAAAGCCGGAGCTTCGAATTCATTCGAAGCGCATCGACAAGTCGACGGCCTTGACGTCTTTGGTTAAGCTGCCGATGGAAATCCTGTCCACTCCGGTATCCGCAACCGCGCGCACATTCTCCAGATTTATCCCGCCAGAGGCTTCGAGCTCGGCCCGCCCGGCCACTATGCGCACGGCTTCGCGCATCTGATCAACATTGAAATTATCGAGCAGCATTAGCTTCGCGCCCGCATTCAGCGCTTGCTGCAGTTGTTGGAAATTTTCTACTTCGATTTGAATTGGCACTTTGCCCGCGGCCAGCTTTTGCGCCCGCTGCAGTGCCTGCGCAACGCTGCCGGAGGCAATAATGTGGTTTTCCTTTATAAGGACCCCGTCAAATACACCGAAGCGCTGGTTTTTCCCGCCGCCCACCCTCACCGCATATTTCTGCGCAATGCGCAAACCCGGAAGTGTCTTGCGCGTGTCCATGATTGCGGCACGAGTGCCTTTGACTGCCTCGGCATAGCGCCGGGTACGTGTTGCGGTCGCGCAAAGCAGTTGCAGAAAATTGAGGGCGGTGCGCTCGGCGGTGAGCAACGCGCGCGCTTTTCCTTTAATTTCACAAAGCGCTTGTCCCGCGTGAATGTTGTCGCCATCCTTCGCGGTCCAGCGGATTTTCACTTTGGGGTCTAGCTTCCGGAAACAAGCTTCGAACCAGGATGTTCCGCACAACACCGCTGCCTCGCGGGTAATGACCGTCGCCTTGGCGCGCGCGCCGGGGGAAATCAGTTTTGCGGTCAGATCGCCGCGCCCCAAGTCCTCCTCGAGAGCCGCTTTAACATTTTCCCGTATCGCAGATGCCAAGTTCGTGGTCATAGTCTGTCAGAATCATTCTAATCCATTGAAGAGACGCGAGCGGAAGTGAGCGGCCTAATGATCTTCCGAGGTTTTGAGGGAAGACGGGCGATACACGCAGGCAAACCAGATCCAAGCACCGCGGCGGGATTTGCCAACATGCCGAGGCTGGCATCTGCAGCGCGGTGAAGGCCAACCACTTCGGCGTGCGCTGTTGCTAATCGGACTTCCCCGCGATCCGCTCCAGCTCAGTGAGTTTGGTCACTGTCGCTTGCGGTGAGTAACCGAGTTCATCGGCAGATTTGCCAGCGCGATTGACCCAGAAAGTACGCAGGCCGAAAGAACTTGCTCCGCAGATGTCCCAGAAGTTGGAAGAAACAAAACCGATTTCACTTTTTCTTACTTTCAGTTTTTTGGGAGCGAGTGCGTATACTTTCGGGTCGGGTTTAAAAATTTTCAACTCGTCCACGCTGATGACCTTGTCAAAGGTTCGTGTCAGCCCGTTGTTTTTAACCAGCGCTTTGAGCATTTTCGGCGAGCCGTTGGAGAGTATCGCGAGCTTCAGGTGGGATAGCGCGGCCAGAGCTTCCCTTACTTCAGGATACGGCTCAAGGTGCAGGTACGCCTGCATCAGCCGCTTGCGCGATTCAGTCGGGCAATCGAGTTGCAATGTTATACAGGCGAACTTGAGCGCAGCTTCGGTGATTTTTTCGAAATCCTGATAGCGCCGCATCAGGCTTTTGAGCCAGGAGTATTCGAGCTGCTTGGCGCGCCAGATTTGACTTAACTCTGCTCCTCGGCCCGGAAACAGCTCATCGCAAAGTTGAATGACGGAATGCACATCGAACAGGGTCCCGTAGGCGTCAAATGCCAGCGCCTTGATTTGCGGCCCGCGCGTCATTCTTTAGGCCGCTGATCTTCCCGGGAAAAATATTCCGCTTCAAGCCACATAACATTGATGATGCCGAAGGCAAGCGCCACACCCACACCCAGAATCCACGCGAAGTACCACATTGACTAGCTCCTAGTAAGCCGTATGTTCATCATCGCGAATCGACTGCACCGTAATCTTTCCGCGCAGCACCGCGTATACCCAGGACGTATAAGCGAAAATTATTGGCAGAAAAATCACCACCACCCAGAACATGATTTGCAAAGTGTGATGACTCGAGACCGCATCCCAGACCGTCAAACTGCTGTTCGGAGAACTCGAAGAGGGCATGATAAATGGAAACATCGCCAGACCCGCGGTCAAAATCACCGAAGCGACCGCTAAAGCGCTGAAAATGAAGGCGGTGGCCGCTCGGTTTGCCGCCGACAGCAACCAAGCGATAATCGCAGCGCCTACAGCAAGTATGGGTGCAACAACGCTCCACGGGTAGAGCGAGTAATTGTTAAGCCACGCACCGCGCGCTTTTACGACCATCTTGGCGAGCGGCGTTATAACTGAATTCGGCGACGGCATGGAAATGATTTTATAGCCCTCGGCGCCGGATACAATCCACAACCCCGCGAGCAGGAATGAAATGATGAGTACGATTGCCGATACTTTTACAGCCTGCTTGGCGCGCGCATTAATTTCACCCTCGGTGCGGTTTTGCAGATAGACGGCTCCGTGCATGGACAGCATCGAAACGCTTACTATTCCGGCCAGCAGCGCAAATGGATTTAACAGCGCCCAAAACGAACCGGTATAGGTCACGCGCAAATCGGCGTCAAATTGAAACGGCACGCCCAATAGGAGATTGCCGAATGCCACTCCGAATATCAGCGCAGGAACCGCGCCGCCGGCAAACAAACCCCAATCCCAGGCATGGCGCCAGCGCGGATCGTGCACTTTGCTGCGGTAATCAAAACCGACCGGCCGAAAGAACAGCGCGAATAAGGTAAGTATTAACGCGATGTAGAAGCCGGAAAAGGCTGCTGCATAAACCAGTGGCCACGCCGCGAAAATAGCGCCGCCCGCAGTGACGAACCAAACCTGATTCCCTTCCCAGGTCGCACCCACCGAGTTGATGATTACGCGGCGCTCCTCTTCGTTTTTTCCAAGGAACGGGAGCAGTGTTCCGATGCCCATGTCAAACCCGTCCATCACGGCAAATCCGATCAACAGCACGCCGATAAACAGCCACCAGATGAACTTGAGTGTCACATAATCGAAAATCATGCGTGCGCCCCGGCGGTTTCGTAGTGGTAGGCGCCGGTTCCCAGACTGCTCGGACCGAGCCGCGCGTACTTGAGCATGAGGTAAAGTTCTACGATCAGCAAAAATGTATAGAAGAAAATAAACCCTCCGAGGCTGAAATAAACGTGGTCCGCTGGAAGGTTGGAACTGCTCAGGAAAGTCGGCAGCACCTCAGAGATGGTCCATGGCTGGCGACCGTATTCCGCGACAACCCAGCCCAACTCGGCCGCTATCCACGGCAATGGGATGGAGCACAGCGCAACTATCAGCAGCCAGGTTTGGTGCTGAACATCCCGTCTCGCGCAAAAATAGAACGCGCACGAAAAGATGAGCAAGAAAAGCATCCCTAGCCCGACCATGAAGCGGAACGCCCAGAACACCGGCCACACCTTCGGGATGGTGTCGTCTGCGGCCATAAGCTTTTGTTCTAGAGTCGCATCCACCACATTTGGCGTGTATTTCTTGAGCAGCAGAGCGTAACCCAAATCATCCTTGTGCTTGTTAAAGGTATCCAGTACCTCCCGGCTGTTGTCCCCGTTGCGCAGCTTTTGCAACGCACCATAGGCGACGATGCCGCTGTTTATGCGCTTCAAATGATTCGCCTTGAGATCTTTTATCCCAAGCACTTTTTCATCCACCGAGTGGGTCGCTAGCAAGCCCAGCAGATAAGGAATATGAATTGCATCATTCGTTCGCTCCGTTTTGTCATCCGGGAACCCGAACAGCGTGAACGAGGCGGGAGGTTTCTGAGTTTCCCATTCTGCTTCAATTGCCGCAAGTTTGACTTTCTGCACTTCGCCGACGGTGTAACCGCTCGAATCACCAAGCACCAGGACCGACAAAGTGGACGCAAGCCCGAAGCCGGCGGCCACGGCGAAGGAACGCAACGCAAAACCGGTGTCACGCTTTTTGAGCAGGTAATAGCTGGAGACGCCGAGCACGAACATCGAGGCGGTGACATAACCCGCTGCAACCGTGTGCACGAATTTCACTCCGGCCACAGGATTATAGAAGAGCTGCGAGAAGCTCACTAATTCCATACGCATGGTTTCGTAATTGAATTGGGCGCCGACCGGGTTTTGCATCCAGGCATTGGCAATCAATATCCACAACGCCGAGAGATTGGAGCCCAGCGCCACCAGGAAGGTCACCGCTAGGTGCTGCCTCTTGCTTAGCTTTTGCCAACCGAAGAAAAACAATCCCACGAAGGTGGATTCGAGGAAAAAGGCCATCAGACCCTCGATTGCAAGCGGCGCGCCAAAGATGTCACCGACGTAATGCGAGTAATATGCCCAGTTGGTGCCGAACTGGAATTCCATGGTAAGGCCGGTGGCGACCCCCATCGCGAAGTTGATGCCGAACAGCTTGCCCCAGAACTTGGTCATGTCGCGGTAAATCTGCTTGCCGGTCATCACGTAAACGGATTCCATGATGACCAGGATCCACGACAAACCGAGCGTCAGCGGTACGAACAGAAAATGGTAAAGAGCGGTGACCGCAAACTGCAGCCGCGATAATTCAACGACCTCAGGGCTCGGCATGATTCGCATCCTTATGGACGTGGGGCGCGCTAAGCAAGGTATTTCCCACGCGGGCGGCATCAAGATTTTTATCCGGCGGACTGGAAAACCAGGCGAGCCAAATGAGGTACAGCGCAATTGCCTTGATTACCAGCATGAGCGTGATATCGCGCCCGAGAGGGGAGATGCGCAGCCGTGCTCGTCGTTGGCTCATGTCCGGATTAAATACAGCAGGGCAAGTTTAATTGCTGCTCGTTAATGATACATCTTTTTTAAATTGTCAAAGCCCGCCTGATAAATCCCCTGAATTACCTTTATCGCCTCCTCGGCTTTTACGCCTTTTGGTTCGAATTTGCTGGACCATTCGACCGTCGAGGTCCCGTCGCCGTTGTCCTTGACCCTGATCTCGGCAATATAACCGTCGACCGGTAGCGGGCTATCGGTTATCGAATAGCGGTAAAGCTTCTCCTTCTTGTTAATATGTTCCAGACGCTCGACGATACTGCCTCCCCCGACCAAACTCAGTTTGCGCGTTGAACCCTTGCTTTCACCGTCGGATATGCACTTTTCGACCGCGGGGTGCCAATCTCCCAGCGCGCCGAAGCGGCCTATGGCATCCCACAATATATTTGCCGGAACGACGAGCTTGGTTTCCATTCTGACCTTTGCCATGATGGGCTCCTTGTGTATTGACGGCGGATGGTCTATTTTCCCCCAAAACCGAGCAGCAAGCCAAATCGTAATTAGCAGCGGCTTGAAACAGCGGGCTAAAGCCCCATTTACAATTTGGCCAAGCGGTTACAAACCCCGGAGCAATCATGCGATTTGATAAATTTACGACCAAGTTCCAGCAGGCGCTTTCAGACGCGCAAAGCGTGGCGGTAGGCCATGACAATTCTTATATTGAGCCACAGCACCTGCTGCTGGCATTGCTGGACCAGGGGGATGGTGGTACCGCATCGCTCTTGGCACGCGCCGGCGTCAGCGTGCCGCCGCTGCGCGCAGCGCTCAAGAAAAGTATTGAGGCCTTACCCAAGGTAGAAGGAACTGCGGGAGAAATCAACGTGTCGCGAGAGCTCGCCAACGTGCTAAACGTTACCGATAAGGAAGCGCAGAAGCGCGGCGACCAGTTCATCGCTTCCGAGCTTTTCCTGCTGGCGTTGACTCAGGACAAAGGCGAGACCGGCAAGCTGTTCAAGCAGCATGGGGCAGAACGCAAGCATTTGGAGCAGGCGATCAGCGCGGTTCGCGGTGGCGAGACGGTCGAGAATCCGGAAGCAGAGGGCAGCCGCGAGGCGTTAAAGAAATATACGCTCGATATCACCGAGCGGGCGCGGCTGGGCAAGCTCGACCCGGTCATCGGACGCGATGACGAAATCCGCCGTACCATTCAGGTGCTGCAGCGGCGCACCAAGAACAACCCGGTGTTGATCGGGGAACCCGGCGTAGGCAAGACTGCGATAGTCGAGGGCCTTGCACAGCGCATCGTCAACGGCGAGGTGCCCGAGACGCTGAAAAACAAACGCGTACTCGCGCTCGACCTGGCGGCCCTTTTGGCAGGCGCCAAATACCGAGGCGAGTTCGAAGAACGGCTCAAATCCGTGCTCAAGGAACTGGCGAAAGATGAAGGACGCACCATTGTATTTATCGACGAGCTCCATACCATGGTCGGAGCAGGCAAGGCGGAAGGCGCGATCGACGCCGGTAATATGCTGAAACCGGCGCTGGCGCGGGGCGAGTTGCATTGCGTAGGCGCGACCACCCTCGACGAATACCGCAAATACATCGAAAAAGATGCGGCGCTGGAACGGCGTTTCCAGAAAATCATGGTGAACGAACCGACGATGGAGGACACCATCGCCATATTGCGCGGACTTCAGGAAAAATATGAACTGCATCACGGCGTGGAAATTACCGACCCGGCAATCGTTGCCGCTGCGGAGCTTTCGCAGCGCTACATTACGGACCGCTTTTTGCCCGACAAGGCGATCGACCTGATAGACGAGGCGGCGGCGCGCATCAAGATGGAAATTGATTCCAAGCCGGAGACAATGGATAAGCTCGAGCGGCGCCTAATCCAGTTGAAGATCGAGCGCGAAGCAGTGAAGAAAGAAAAAGACGAAGCCTCGAAAAGACGCCTGTCGCTTATTGAAGGCGAGATCAAGAAACTCGAACGGGAATACGCCGACCTGGAGGAAGTCTGGAAAGCGGAAAAAGCGCAGGTCCAGGGATCGCAGCACATTAAGGAAGAGCTGGAGAAACTCAAGATCGAGATGGAAGCCGCTAAGCGCAAGGGCGATTGGCAAAAGGTTTCCGAATTGCAGTACGGGCGAATACCGCAGCTCGAGGCACAGCTGAAACAAGCTGACAAATCGGGCGCCCACAGCGCCAAGCACAAGCTGCTGCGCACCCAGGTCGGCGCCGAGGAAATCGCCGAAGTGGTGTCGCGCGCGACCGGAATTCCGGTTTCGAAAATGATGCAGGGCGAGCGCGAAAAACTGCTGCACATGGAACAACGGCTGCATAACCGAGTGGTGGGACAGGACGAGGCCGTAAAGCTGGTTTCCGACGCGATCCGCCGCTCGCGCGCAGGTCTCGCCGATCCCAGGAGGCCTTATGGATCGTTCCTTTTCCTCGGCCCCACCGGTGTCGGCAAAACCGAATTGTGCAGGGCGCTGGCGGAATTCCTGTTTGATTCGGAAGACCACCTCATCCGCATAGACATGTCTGAATTCATGGAAAAGCATTCGGTGGCGCGACTGATCGGTGCGCCGCCAGGGTATGTTGGTTATGAAGAAGGCGGTTACCTTACCGAGGCGGTGCGACGCAAGCCCTATTCGGTGATCCTGCTGGATGAGGTGGAGAAAGCACATCCGGACGTGTTCAATGTGCTGCTGCAGGTTCTTGACGACGGACGCATGACCGACGGCCAGGGGCGAACCGTAGATTTCAAGAACACCGTGATTGTGATGACCTCCAACCTCGGTTCGCAGATGATTCAGCAAATGGCGGGCGATGACTACCAGGTCATCAAGCTTGCCGTGCTTGCCGAAGTCAAGGCCTATTTCCGGCCGGAGTTCATCAACCGCATCGATGAAGTGGTTGTATTCCACGCACTCGACGAAAAGAACATTAAATCCATCGCCAACATTCAGCTTAAGTATGTTGAAAAGCGTCTCGCACAGATGGATATCAAGCTTGAGGTCAGCGATTCGGCCTTGGATGAACTCGCCAAAACCGGATTTGATCCGGCATACGGGGCGCGCCCGTTAAAGCGTGCGATACAGTCCCAGATGGAAAATCCGCTGGCCATGGAAATCCTGGAAGGCCGTTTTGCGCCCAAAGACAAGATCAAAGTGGAATACAAAAACGGCAAGTTTAGTTTCAGCAAGGTCTGAATTGCGGCCTGTGCCAGGGGCTATAATCGACAAACCTAAAGTTCTCCGGGCGTTAAATGTTATTTCGTGAATTGAATCAGGGCAAATGCAAGACCTATTTGCTGGGCTGCGAAACGACCCGCAAAGCGCTGCTAATTGACCCGATACGGGAAAAGACCGACCGTTATTTGGCAACGTTGGCGTATTTCGGATACCAGCTGGAACTGGTCATCGACACGCATACACACGCCGACCACCGCACGGCAGCGTTTGAGTTGAAGGAACTTACCGGTGCCAAAGTAGTAATGCACCGCCACGCGCCCGCGCCGCTTGTGGACATGCATGTTCAGGACGGGCAGACCATCGATTGCGGGGAAATGCAGCTACGGGTATTGGCAACGCCCGGCCATACTCCCGACAGCATGAGTCTGTATTCCGATGGCAGGGTTTTTACCGGAGACACATTGCTGATCCGTGGGACCGGGCGAACCGATTTTCAAGGCGGCGACGCCGGGATGCAGTACGACAGCATTACCCAAAAACTGTTTGTTTTGCCGGATGACACCCAGGTGTACCCGGCGCACGACTATCGTGGCAACACTCAGTCCAGCATCGGCGAAGAAAAGCACCTGAATCCGCGCATTGCCAACCGTTCCAGAACCGAGTATGTGGAATTAATGGCAAAACTCGGTCTGCCCTTGCCGTCCAAAATCCAGGAAGTGCTTCAACCCAACCAAACCGCGCTCGATGACGATCGTATTGCGTTCCCGACCGTAGCCGAACTCAATCAAGTTCGCCAGCTGAATGCTAGCGAGGTGCAGGCGTTGGTCAAGGGCGACGCACCACCGCTCATTCTCGATGTGCGGGAGCCCAACGAATACTTCGGCGAGCTGGGGCATATTCGCGGCAGCAAGCTGGTTCCGTTAAAGGACCTCGCCAGCCGGGCGAATGAATTCGAGGCGCATAAGAACAAGCATGTGATCGCCATTTGCCGTGCCGGCGTGCGCAGCACAACCGCGGCGGCGATTCTTACCAGTGTTGGTTTTGAGCAGGTTTCCAATCTTCGCGGCGGAATGCTTGAGTGGGTCGAACAACAACTGCCGGTTGAGCATTAATGAGTTGTTGCAACTTCGTTGCGGAGGCGATTTATCCCGGGTTACCATCGTGCCCATATTTGTTTTTTATCACATTCCGCATTCTCGACTCTGTTTCCCCGTTCGGGCTGTGATGTTTTGCTGCGGTTCTGGCAACCACGTCAAGTGATTGCGTCCAGAATATCTTCAAGCATTGCAGCGAGCAGCAGTCTGCCTTTTTGCTTGCTGGCAAGGGTCGGGTCGCCGTAGACGCCGTCCGGCGAGTAATTTGGATGCGATTTGTCGTTTCGCACCAATGCTCCAGCTTGCATCTCGCGTCCAGCCCAGGAGCGGGCCCGCCTCATGTTTACTTTATGCGGTGCAACCACGAGCATGATTGAGGTTTCCGGTTCATCGGCATGACTGCCGCGAGCTTGTTGCCCAATTTTCTTAAAGACTTCAAGATAGCGCCGGCCCCGGTACACATTGGCAAGTTTAATTTGTCGACCGGTGCGCACGACCGCGTTTTCTAGAGCAGCAATGGTGCTAATCCCTGTGTTTAAAATGAGCGCGGATTTGATGCCGCTGCTGAAAATGTTCCTTAACGTTTCTTCCGCCAATTTTTCAAACGTTGCGCGGCTCAGACTGCAGCTGCCCGGATAATCGGCAAAGGCCGGATAATGGCCGTAGCTCAGTGTCGGCCAAACCAGTACGTCGGCTTTTTCAATGAGTCGGGAAGCCAACCATTCCGCTTGCAATTGATCAGCATTGAGCGGCAGATGCGGACCGTGCGCTTTGGCGGCTGCTCCGACAGGCAGAATCGCGGGCGCGCCGCAATGAATGCGTTTCTCGACTTCGGGCCAACTGAGATTTGCAACCCATGCGCCCCGCGGTTTGGCTGTATGATCTGCCATGAGGAGAAATTCTGGTGGAGACTAGCGCGTTATGCAATCGCAACATGACTTGACGGCACCTTCCGACTGGGTGTGCCGCTTTGTCAAATTGATTCCAGCAGGGGGACGGGTGCTCGATTTGGCCTGCGGAATGGGCCGACACGCGCGCATGCTCGCCGGCTTGGGATATCGCGTCGAAGCCGTGGACAGGGATGAATCGTATTTGCGGGTTGTGCGCGATGTGGACGGAGTTTCGGTTCGTTGCGCGGATCTGGAGGCTGGCCCGTGGCCTTACAAAAACCCGCGCTTTGCCGGAATTATTGTATGCAATTATCTGCACCGCCCACTATTCCCACACCTGTTGGCAGCTTTGGGGCGCAATGGAGTACTGATATATGAAACCTTCGCTGCGGGCAACGAACGTTTTGGCAAGCCGACTAACCCGGATTATTTGCTCAAACCCGGCGAATTGCTGGAGGTGGTGCGCGGTCGATTGCGCGTAATTGCCTATGAAGACGTAGTTGTCGCGCAGCCCAGACGCGCATTAGTGCAGCGAATCTGCGCGGTGCGCGATAACGCTTAAGAAGCAGTGCGAATTTAAGGTAAAATACCGTCTCTAGTTATCAGGTAATAGGCAATGCTCAAAGGTAGTTTGGTGGCGATTGTCACCCCTATGGCGGAGGACGGCGGCCTCGATTTTCCGCGATTGCGCGCCTTGGTGGACTGGCATATACGCGAAGGCACGGACGGCATCGCGGTGGTCGGCACAACCGGCGAATCGCCGACGGTGGACATCGAAGAACACTGTGAGCTTATCCGCGTCGTGGTCGAACATGCGAAAAAACGCATTCCGGTGATTGCTGGTACCGGAGCCAATTCCACCAGCGAAGCGATCGAGCTTACCCGCTACGCCAAAAAAGTTGGCGCCGACTACTGTCTCTCAGTAGTACCGTACTACAACAAGCCGACGCAGGAAGGTTTATACCGCCATTTCAGGTTGATTGCAGAAAGCGTGGATATCCCGCAAATACTCTACAACGTGCCGGGCAGAACTGCTTGCGATTTGCAGAATCAAACGGTGTTGAGGCTGGCACAAGTGCAAAACATTGTCGGCATCAAGGACGCCACCGGAAGCATCGATCGCAGCAGCGATCTGGTGCGGCAGGCGCCGCAAAATTTTGCGGTGTACGACGGCAACGACGCAAGTGCTTTGGCGCTGATGCTGCTGGGCGGGCAGGGGGTAATTTCGGTCACCGCGAATGTCGCGCCCAAACTCGTGCACGAGATGTGTAACGCGGCGTTCAAAGGCGATGTTGCGACGGCTCGCGGCATCAACAACAAGCTTTTTGAATTGCACAAGAATCTGTTTGTCGAGGCCAATCCGATACCGGTGAAATGGGCGCTTGCACGAATGGGATTGATCGGGCCAGGCATACGCCTTCCAATGACACCGCTTTCGCCGGCTCATTATGAGACAGTAACTGCCGCAATGCGCCAGGCGGGAATAAACGCGTAAAGCCGGGTAGACAGGTCGATGAAAACATGAGGAGGATCGCAAAGCACGTACTGCCGATGCTGGTTGTCGCGCTGGCGCTGGGCGCCTGCGACTCGATTCCTTTCTTAAAAAAGGACGAGTACAAGTCGGCAAAGCAAGGGAAGCCGCTCGATGTTCCGCCTGATCTTACTACGCCCGGAGAAAACGAGCGCAATGCCGAGGGCCAGGCGCAGAACATCACCACTTTCTCCGAATTTAGCAAGGAAAAAACTCCGCAGGCCGGCGTAGAAGAAGCGAAGGTGCTGCCGGTGTTCGACAAGAAACTGCGCGTTGAGCGCGATGGTAACCAGCGCTGGCTGGTAGTGCCCGAAAGTCCGGATAAAGTCTGGCCCGTCGTCAAGCAGTTCTGGCTGGATAACGGTTATGAGCTTAAGACTGAAATGCCTGAAGCCGGCGTAATGGAAACCGATTGGGCGGAATACCGGGTGAAAGTGCCTGAGGGGGGAATCCGCGGTTTGATTAACAAGGTGCTAACCACGGTAACCTCGACTTCGCAACGCAACAAGTTCCGCACGCGTCTTGAGCGCGGAAACGATCCTAATACCACGGAGATTTTTATCAGCCACTACAGCATGGCCGAAGTGTACGAGAACGAATACGAGGACCACACGATCTGGCAGCCGAGCCCGCCGGATCCTCAGCTCGATGCAGAAATGCTGTCTAGGCTGATGGTGCGCTTTGGGACTAAAGAAGAACAGGCTAAAGAACTTGTGGAGGCTGCTCCCGCGACTAACCGCGCCAGCCTAAGCAAAATGTCGGATGGCACCGGGTCATTGTCGATCAACGATGGCTTTGACCACGCCTGGCGGCGCGTCGGGTTAGCGCTCGACCGCGTGGGCTTCGCTGTGGAAGATCGCGACCGCTCCCAGGGCGTTTACTTCGTGAGTTACGCGGATCCGGAGGCCAGTGATTATCACAAGAAAGGATGGCTGGATAAACTGGCGTTTTGGAAGTCGGATGAGAAGAAAAATCCTAAAAGCAAAAGCTACCGCATCCTGGTGCGAAGCGAGGGAGACCAAAGCCGAGTCAATGTGCTGGACAGCGACGGCCTTCCGGATTCATCCGATACAGCCAATCGAATTTTGACATTGCTGTATGAACAATTGAAATGAGGTGCAACATGAATGGTGAAACGTGAAAAGAGTCGCGTGTCGCGGGTTCGGCTTTGATTCGACGCTTCACGTCTTACAGTTCACGTTTCACAGTTCATGATGCGTTTCGCTTCCCTGGGCAGCGGCAGCCAGGGCAATTCCCTGGTGGTGGAAGTGGGGCAGACCAGGGTCATGCTGGATTGCGGTTTTGGCATCAATGAAACGGTCCTCAGATTATCCCGTCTGAAACTCGCGCCGCAACAGATAAGCGCATTAGTTGTGACCCACGAACACTCGGATCACATTGGTGGAGCGGTCAGACTCGCACGCAAGTTTGGTATGCCGGTCTGGGTTACTTGCGGCACCGCAAGTGTATTTCGCGAAGAATTTTCAAGCTTGCCGCAGGTGTGTTACTTTGAGGTTCACCAGCGTTTCAGCGTTGGAAATATCGAGCTCGAGCCGTTTCCGGTGCCGCACGATGCGCGCGAGCCGGCGCAATTTGTCTTCGGCAACGGAGCACGACGCCTGGGTGTGATTACCGATACCGGCAGCTCAACCTCCCATATCGAAAATGTGCTGAACTGTTGTGACGCGCTGGTGCTGGAATGCAATCATGATTTGGAAATGCTTAAAAACGGCGCCTATCCGGCTCCTCTCAAGGAGCGCATTGCGGGGCGCTTCGGCCATTTGTCGAACGACGATGCGGCGAAACTGCTTGCCGCTCTTGACCGCCACCGCCTGCAGCACCTCATCGCCGCCCACTTAAGCCAGAACAACAATACCCCGCAGTTGGCCAAGGCTGCCCTTGCCCGAGTGATGAATTGCGATCCGGAGTGGGTGGGTATCGCTGACCAGCAAAACGGTTTTGCCTGGCGTGAGATTGCCTAGGGCAAAAAAAGCCGGCGCGAACGCCGGCTTTTGTCGCACTACTGAGAAATTACTTCTTTTCTTCGGGTTTCTTCTCTTCGGCGCTGGCGGGTTCAGCCGGTTTTGCCATTTCAGCGTTCGGAGCCGGAGCGGGCGCCGGCGCTGCGGCAGGCGCAGGAGCCGGAGCAGGCGCAGGAGCCATTGCTGGCGCGGGAGCGGTTGCGGGTTCTTCTTTTTTGCCGCAAGCAGTCAAACCCAATACTAGCAAGGCGGCAACAAGGAGTAAGCGTTTCATGTAATAACATCCTCTAATATATAAAATTTACGATAACAGCAACGGGTCGTCGGTGCGTACCTGGACAACGGTAAGCAACCAACGCGCGCATTCTAGCACATTCGAATTTTCTCGGAAAATCGTTACCTTATCCGCGGAGTCCGAGCTTGGTCGCGGATAACGCGGGATGCGACGCTTCCCATATTTGCTCAAACCGATTAATGAATTCGTGCGCGCCATTTAAATCGTTAAGCGCCAGCAATCCCCGGCTTGTGGTGTAATGGAATCGGTGCACGTAGTGACTTTCGTCCGCCACAGTAAACGGGTCGTATACTTGTTTGGCGTCCTCCAGCGTTTCGTGGATGGCGATGCAGTGGCTGAACTGTCTTAACAACGACAGCATGCGCGGGCAGCCGGTGATCAGATAACGCGTGTCGTGCAAAACAATACGTAGGCGGTTGATGCGGTTTGCAAGCAGGAAGCTGCGCAACAACTCACAGCGCTTTGAGGAATTGAAAGCGCTGCTTACCTGATTGTCGAAAATGCGGATGTTGCGGCTCGCCCGGGCGATTACCAGGTCGGTCGCGGCTTCGTAATCCGCCCCACTTTCGATTTTCTGGTATTGCGGTGAGGTCTCGATAATGCTTTCCATTAGAATTCCTGAACAGTCTAGGGCAGGCCACCAATCTTAATATAGCCCGCCTGATACCATCGGTAAAGTAAACGTCCCGTTTCTTGGTCGAACGCGGTACGGCACTTAGTTTCACCCCTGTCGGCAAGCCGTGACAACGAAGCCGACGCGCGTTGTCCGGTTCGGTGCGCTTCGCCATTTATAAATAGCAAATCGCGGCGGAACAGCATTTGGCTTTTCGGGTCAAGATGTATGCCTTACGTCTGGCATTTGCGGGAAAAGCGCTTGCTTGAAAGCGGCCGGGACGGCAGCTCAAATATCAGGTGCGGTTTTGGTTGGTGAGAAACTTCCCGAGAAAAAGTTCGACATCGCGTTTTGCTCAACGTACGCGGCCAAGCTTTCGAATTAGCTGTTGCAATATCGCGTCGCTGATTTGTGCAGGGTGCCGCTGCGGGCTAAGCCCGGGATCGCGGTACCTTTCCTTGACGCTCAGGTGATCTTCGAGAAACATCAGGAACTGGACGGCGAGCTCCTGAGCAGAAGGCGCCCGGAAACCGACGGAATAAGTCATGCAATAATCAAGTGCCACTCCGTTATGAGCGCAATGCGGAGGCGAATAGAGCACGTCTCCGGGATTGAGCACCCACTCCCGCTCGGGCTTGAAGTTTTTCAAAATCTTGAAAGGTGCGCCTTCGACGACCTGTAAATCTTTCTGCCTGCTTATTTGCCAAAGTGGCTGCCCGCTGCCTTGCAGCAGAAACACATCGTAACAGTCGATATGCGCGCCGACCCCGCCGCCCGGTGGAGCATAGCCGATCATTATGTCGTCCAGCCTGGCGCACGGCAAAAATCGAAACTCAGCAACAGGCGCTGTGCCCGCGGGTACACATGGTTGACTCCCTGGACCAGCAAAGACCATTTACTTGTTCCCAGACCGCGCAGGTATCGCGCGTGGAACGGCCCATGACGTACTTGCCAGAAGTTGCGCTTTTGCAAAACCAGATGCGACTGCACGTCATCGCGGCACGCCAGCTCAAATAGTTGCCGGCTGGTGAGCAGGTCGCGGGATGCAGGCAATGCGTTGCGAATGACCAGCGGTTTTTTGCCAATAATGTTTTAGGAATTTTCGCGGTGACACGCCGCCGAAAAGAGTTTTTTCACCTGTGCACGTTACCGTGGAGTGTAAAGTATTTCAAGGTGAGTGAAATCGGTTAAAATTGCGGTTGAAATTTAGGAGTATCTATGTTGCAAGCAGGACAAGCGGCACCCGAATTCGACTTACCCGATGCTGACATGCAAATGGTCGGCCTTTCTAGGTTTAAAAACAAAAACAACGTGGTGCTGTATTTTTATCCGAAAGACGATACGCCCGGGTGCACCATCGAAGCGATCGAATTCAGCGACTTGGACGATGAATTCGCCCATATAGACACCATTGTCCTTGGTGTAAGTATGGACGACTGCTTAAGCCACGGCTCCTTTCGCGACAAGCACGGACTTAGCGTACAGTTGCTGGCCGACACCGACGGGGAGGTATGCCGAAAATACGGTGTGTTACAGGAAAAAAAAGTGGATGGCAAGAAAAAAACCGGTATCCTGCGTTCAACCTTCATCATCGACAAATACGGCATCCTGCGACATGTCTTTTACAGCGTAACCGCCCGTGGTCATGCCGAGGAAGTATTGAATCTGATTAAAAAGCTTAAATAAAAATCAAAAGCAGGACAATGGCTTCAACCGCCTGTGCACTGATAGACGCCAACGCCAGGTTTCCGGAAAGTTTTTAGGTATCAACAAGCGGCTTGCGCAGCGGTTGTCAGCGTCAAAGGAGCGCTTTCCGCGGGAAGATATCGAGCGCGGCCAAGGTCACTACCCGGACAGGCGTTGCCCCCGATCATGGTTTTTGATCAAGTTCCTGTTTTAGACGGTAGATGAACTCCAGAGCCTGTTTCGGGCTCAGTTGATCCGGGTCGGTTGCTTTTAGTAGCTGCAGCATCGGATGTTGCGTCACAGCGGGATTTGTTTGCGGCTGCGCTGCGAACAAGTCGTTCTGTGGATCCCTGGTTATGCCCTCCTGCTCGAGTTTCATCAGATGTTTCCTTGCCGCGCGAAGAACCGGTTGTGGCACTCCGGCGAGCTGCGCTACCTGCAAGCCGTAGCTTTGATTCGCAGGTCCGTCTTCGACTGCGTGCAGAAAAACGATGTGATCGTGGTGCTCGATGGCGTCGAGATGCACGTTGGCGACTTGAGAATGGCTCTCGGCGAGGTGAGTGAGTTCGAAATAATGAGTAGCGAAGAGGGTAAGTGAACCATTTTTTTCGAGCAAATGTCCGGCAATTGCCCACGCGAGCGCAAGGCCGTCAAAGGTCGACGTTCCGCGCCCGATTTCATCTACAAGCACCAGGCTGCGCTCGGTGGCGTGATGCAAAATGTTTGCTGCTTCGGTCATCTCGACCATGAACGTGGATCGACCGCCCGCAAGATCATCGGAACTGCCTATTCGGGTGAAAATCTGGTCCAGCGGCCCAATCACCGCATTTTTTGCGGGGACGAAGGAACCGCAGTGCGCAAGCAGCACGATCAACGCGATTTGCCGCATGTAGGTCGATTTGCCCCCCATATTGGGGCCGGTGATAAGAAGCATCTGGCGAGTGGACGATAAATCAGTGCCGTTGGCGATGAAATGCTCGAGTTGCCTTTCCACTACTGGGTGCCGTCCTTCTTCAATATGGATTCCGGATTCGTCGTTGAATTGCGGCGAAACGTAATTGAGGCTCGCCGCTCGCTCGGCAAATGTGGCGAGCACATCCAGCTCGGCAATCGCTGCCGCGGCGTTCTTAAGTGACGGGATGTAGGAGGCCAGCCCGTCCAAGAGTTTTTCGTACAACAGTTTCTCTCGCGCCGAGGCCCGCTCCGCCGCGGACAAGGCCTTATCTTCAAATGCTTTCAGCTCGGGGGTAATGAACCGTTCGGCGTTTTTCATGGTCTGGCGCCGCCGGTAATCAGCGGGAACGCGCTCGGCCTGGACGCGTGATACCTCGATATAAAAGCCATGAATCTTGTTGTATTCCACTTTAAGCGTGCTCAAGCCTGTGCGGCTCCTCTCGCGCGCTTCGAGTTGCATCAGAAATTCGCCGCAATGGTTCTGAACGGCTCGTAACTCATCCAGTTCGGCATCAAATCCACTTGCCATAACACCACCTTCGCGCAACAGCGCTGCAGGTTCCTCCTGTAGCGCCCGCTGCAAAAGCGTTATAAGCGCTTCGGGTAGGGTGAGTGCCGTCGAGAGTTCGCTAAGCCTGGGACTGGCTACCGTGTCCAATGTCCGCTGCAACGACGGCAGCTGAATTAAACTATCGCGCAATCCCGAAAGGTCGCGCGGGCGGGCTGTTTTCAGCGCGATGCGTGACGAAATGCGCTCGATATCGCTGCAGTGCATGAGTCCTTTGTGAATTGCGCGATACGCGCCCATACCCCCATCGCCGAACAGTGAGGACACCGCCTGCAGGCGAAAATTAAGCGAATCGTGATTGCGCAGAGGATGATGCAGCCAGTGGCGCAGCAAGCGGCTGCCCATGCCGGTTGCGCATGTGTCAAGCAACGAGAGCAGTGTCGGCGCCGGATCACCACGCAGGGTTTCCGAAATTTCCAAATTGCGGCGGGTTGCTGCATCCATGCGCACAAAGGCATCGTGGTCCTCGACCTGCAACGCAGTAATATTGGTAATCGCAGTGCCTTGAGTGGATATGGCATATTCGAGCAGTGCGCCCGCCGCAGCTATTGCCGCGCGCAAGCCCTGGCAACCGAAGCCGCTCAAGTCGTGTGTGCGAAACTGCTTGCACAGATTTCGGGTAGCCGTGTCGAAATCGAATTGCCATTGCGCAAGGTGTTTGACAGCGCAGTGACGGTTCTCGAGCAGCGGATGAATATAATTCTCGGGCAACAGGATTTCCGCAGGCTGTAGGCGTTCCAGCTCGGAGCCAAGCTGGTCCGCCGGGATTTCCAGAACGCGCATACTGCCTGCAGAAAGGCTGAGCCACGCCAGACCCAAGGTGGGCTGCTGCGGAGCGACTGCAAGCAATATGCTGTCACGTTTTTCATCGAGCAATCCGGAGTCGGTGAGCGTGCCAGGGGTGATGACGCGGGTGACTTTGCGCTCCACCGGTCCTTTGAACTGAGCGGGTTCGCCGATTTGCTCGCAGATCGCTATCGATTCTCCCAGCTTGATAAGCTTAGTCAGGTATTGATCAACCGAATGGTACGGGACCCCGGCCATTTTCACGGGTTGACCATTGGACTCGCCGCGGCTTGTTAGTGTTATGTCCAATACGCGGGCTGCTTTTTCAGCGTCGTCATAAAACATCTCGTAAAAATCCCCCATGCGGTAGAAAACCAGCATGTCCGGGTATGCCGACTTGATTCGCAGGTACTGCTGCATCACGGGCGTGTGCCCGCTTGGTTTGGTTTTTTGTATCAGCTGCTCGCCCATGGAGAAAAAATTGCGTTATTTTCTCAGCGCGGGCGTCAAATGCGGCGCCAATATCTTGATGAGCTGGGCAAATATCTTCGGATTGCCTCCGACCACGTTGCCGCTTTCAAGATAGCCGTCATCACCTTCGAAATCGGCAATCAGGCCGCCTGCTTCCTGGATCAGCAGGTTCCCCGCAGCGATGTCCCAGGGGCTCAAGCCGATTTCCCAGAAGCCGTCCAACCTGCCCGCGGCGACATATGCCAGATCGAGCGCGGCGGCGCCGGCTCTGCGGACACCGGAAGTGTTTTTGACCATGTCGCGGAACATTGCCAGATAGCTGTCGAGATGCTTCAACTGTCGGAACGGGAAGCCGGTGCCAATAAGCGCTTCGCCGAGCCTGATGCGTTTGCTTACTCGCAGACGGCGGTCATTAAGATAGGCGCCGCGCCCGCGCGTGGCGGTAAACAACTCATTGCGTCCGGGGTCATACACGACCCCCAGCAGGAGCGTTCCCTTGTGTGAAAGGGCGATCGATACCGCGTATTGCGGAAATCCGTGCAGGAAATTAGTGGTACCGTCGAGCGGATCGATGATCCATAGGTATTCGGACTCGCCCTGAGTTCCGCTCTCTTCTGCTAGAATCGCGTGCGCGGGATAGGCATCCTTTAGCACTTTGATAATAGCCTGTTCTGCCGCGCGGTCCACATCGCTTACGAAATCATTAAAGGATTTGGGCGTTACCGTGAGCACGTCGAGATTGAGCGACGCACGGTTAATGATGCCTCCTGCGCGGCGCGCGGCCTTCACTGCAATGTTGAGCATGGGATGCATAGCCGGCAACCAGAATTCGAATCTTGAAATTACGGATACGCGAAGAGCGTCATTCTAATATGAACCCGGAAAACCCGCTTGATAACGTTCGCGTCGTGTTGAATCAGCCCAGCCATCCCGGGAACATTGGGGCCAGCGCGCGCGCCATGAAGACCATGGGTTTGAAATCATTGGTCTTGGTGAGTCCCAAACGCTTTCCTGATCATGAGGCCGAGGTTCTTGCTTCCAACGCAGTTGACGTATTGAGTGAAGCGCGCGTTTGCACATCGCTCGATGAGGCACTCGCAGATACTGTGTTGGCCGCCGCACTGAGCGCGCGTCCCCGCGAGCTTTCACACGCTGCGTATTGCCCGAGGAAAGCGGCGAGCATTTTGCTGCAACAGGCCAGGCGAGACCCGGTGGCCCTGGTGTTCGGCGGCGAAAAATCCGGGTTAAGCAACGAGCAAATCATCAAATGCCAGTTGCTGGTGCATATTCCAGCAAATCCCAGCTATGCCGCGCTAAATCTGGCGGCGGCAGTACAGGTGATGTGTTACGAACTGCGTTTGGCGTTGGAAGACCGCGACGTGCAGGAATACGAATTTGAAGCGGCGACCTTTGAGGAAACCGAAATGCTCTACCGGCATCTCGAAAAAGTTTTGGTGGAGGCGGGATTTTTGAAACTGGAGCAACCCAAACGGCTTATGGAAAGGTTGCGCAGGCTGTTTGCTCGAACCCGGCTGGAAAGAGATGAGGTTAATATCCTCAGGGGGATTCTGCGGGTTTTTGAGAAATAGTTGATTAATTTACTAGGTTATAGCAAACTCATGCTTCTTAAGGTGAATCGGACATAAAAATGTTTCAGAAGATCAAGGAAGACATTGCGGTGGTATTTGACCGCGACCCCGCGGCGCGTACACCGTGGGAAGTGGTTACCTGCTATCCCGGATTTCATGCGCTGCTGATTCACAGGTTTTCCCATTGGCTGTGGTTCGCGGGTTTCAAATGGCTGGGACGGCTGGTTTCTCATTGTGCGCGATGGATCACCGGCATAGAAATTCACCCAGGGGCGAGCATCGGTAGGCGCGTTTTTATCGATCACGGCATGGGGATCGTCATCGGAGAGACATCGGAAATCGGCGACGATTGCACCTTGTATCACGGAGTCACGCTTGGCGGGACGTCCTGGAACAAGGGCAAGCGTCATCCGACCTTGGGCAAAGGGGTAGTGATCGGCGCGGGAGCCAAGATTCTGGGGCCTATATTGGTCGGTGATGGCGCCAAGATCGGTTCCAACGCGGTAGTGGTAAAAGACGTTCCGGCCGGTGCCACTGCGATCGGCATACCTGCACGCATCGTGGATACCGACCACGACGCTGCGCGGGTGAAGACGGCTGAAAAATTGGGTTTTTCCGCTTACGCTCTGAGCCGCGACGAGAACGACCCGGTAGCGCAGGCGATCCACGGTCTGCTCGACCATACCGTGAACATAGACCAACGCATCGAGGCCATTGTGCGGCAGCTGGAAAAGCTTGGCGCAAAAGTCGAGGACGAGCGGGCGACTGCGGATAAATTCGACCCAAACTATTTGAATAAAATAGTGGACTAGGGAACTCGGGCATTGTAAACTTGACTAAATTGATCAGGTATTTTTAACGGCCTAAAGGTGGGCCCATGCGACTAACGACTAAAGGACGTTTTGCGGTAACCGCGATGATTGACCTGGCAATGCATCACAGCAGCGGGCCGGTAACATTGTCCGAAATCAGCGAGCGGCAGAAGATTTCACTTTCTTATCTCGAACAGCTATTCGGCAAGCTGCGCCGGCATAACTTGGTGGACAGCGTACGGGGTCCGGGCGGGGGTTATTGCTTGGCGAAGAGCGTCGACCGGATTTCAGTGGCCGACATTATCCTTGCAGTGGACGAACCGATTGATGCCACTCAATGCGGTGGCAAGGAAAACTGTCGCGATGATCAAAAATGTCTGACCCATGACTTGTGGGCCGCGTTGAATGACCGCATCTTCGATTACCTGCAATCGGTTACGCTTTCGCAGCTGGTAACTGACCAGAAAGAAGACAGTGTCAAGGTACTCCGCGACCAGCGCGCGAGCAGCAAAAAGGACGAATCGGCGGTATCGGCATGACACGCATGGGCCTTCCCGTTTATTTTGATCACAATGCCACTACGCCACTCGACGCACGGGTACTGGAGGCGATGCTGCCGTATTTAAAAACAAATTACGGTAATGCCTCAAGCCGCCACGAGTACGGGACGCAGGCGAGAAAGGCAGTGAACCGCGCGCGCGCGCAGGTCGCTGCGGCAGTGGGGGTTGAACCCGTGCAAGTCGTGTTTGGCAGCGGAGGGACCGAGGCCAACAATACCTTCATCAAGGGCGCCGCAGCGCAGCTTAATCCTTCGCAAATAGCGGTGAGCGCAATCGAGCATCCCTGTATTGGCAAGCCGGCGCAGGAATTGACACGGCTAGGTTGGAAATTGCGCAAGCTGGCGGTGGATAGCGAGGGCAGGGTTGATCTTGCCGACGTGAAAGCGGCGCTTGCACACCCAACGGGCATAGTGTCAGTGATGCTAGCCAACAATGAAACCGGCGTGATCCAAGATGTGGCCGCAGTGGCCGACGTAGCACGACGGCAGAATGCGTGGGTGCATACTGATGCAGTGCAGGCTCTTGGAAAAATCGCCGTGGATTTCAGCGCGCTCAACGTGCATGCGATGACAATTTCTGCGCATAAAATCTACGGTCCCAAAGGCGCCGCCGCGCTGATTTTGGACAAGCGCCTCGAGGTGAAACCGCTGCTGTCGGGCGGCGGGCATGAGAGAGGCATGCGTTCAGGAACTGAAAACGTTCCCGCCATCGTCGGATTTGGCGTAGCGTGCGAACTGGCGCAAAATCGCCTGCAAAAATTTGCGTCTGAATTGCAACTCATGCGCGACCGTCTGGAACAAGGTTTGACGAGCATGGGCGCCCGGATATTCGGCGGCAATGCGCGGCGATTGCCCAATACCAGCTATTTTGCGTTTCCCCGGGTAGGCGGAGAAACTTTGGTAATTGAGCTTGACAGGGCCGGCTACGCGGTGGCAAGCGGCTCCGCGTGCTCGAGCGTAAGCCATGATCCCAGTCCGACTTTGCTTGCCATGGGGGTAGCGCCCGAAATTGCGGAAGGCGCGGTGCGGGTTAGCCTCGGCAAAGACAACGAGATGCGCGAAATCGTGGAATTTCTCCAAGCAATTAGTATGGTCTTAAGCCGGTTGCAACGGCTCGCGGCGGTTGCGGTCTGAATGATAAAACGTGTTGCGAGGAAGACGGGAAAACATGGCTATCACATTGACT
Organism: Burkholderiales bacterium; assembly: GCA_035518095.1. NCBI lineage: Bacteria > Pseudomonadati > Pseudomonadota > Betaproteobacteria > Burkholderiales > Burkholderiales bacterium. Next base: position 46,319 of record DATIXX010000036.1, read on the forward strand.
GAAAACGCGGCTAAGCACATAAAAAAGGTTCTGGCAAAACGCGGAACGGGCGTCGGTTTGCGTCTTGGCGTGAAGAAAGTCGGTTGTTCGGGTTTGGCGTACACCTTCGATTACGCCGACGCGGTCGGTGAACGCGACCATCTTTTCGAATCGCACGACGCTAAAATAGTGGTGGACGCGGATAGCTTGCCTTATCTCGACGGCGCAGTGCTCGACTTTGTTAAGGAGGGTTTCAAAGAAACCTTTAAATTCGATAATCCCAACGTCAAAGAGCAGTGCGGATGCGGTGAAAGCTTCAGCGTTTAATGCATCCATCACTTAAAGCAGGTCCGCAGTCTACTAGCTAGCGAGGAGGGCAAAGTTGACTAATTTGCTCGGGTATTATAAACTAATACTTGAGTAATTGACTCGGGATTTAAGAACTGTAAAATCAGGAACTAAGCTAATGAGTGCAATGTTAGAAAAGCTGATCAACCAGCCCTATAAACACGGGTTCGTGACTTCAATCGCGGAAGACGTCATCGCCAAAGGACTCAGCGAAGACGTGATTCGTATGATTTCCAAGAAGAAAAATGAGCCGGACTGGATGCTGGAATTCAGGCTCAACGCCTACCGTCATTGGCTAACCATGCGCGAGCCGCGCTGGGCGAATGTGCGTTATTCGACAATCGATTACCAGGACATCATTTATTATGCCGCGCCCAAGCCCAAGAAAAAACTTGCAAGCATGGACGAAGTTGATCCCGAATTGCGGCGTACCTTCGAAAAACTTGGCGTTCCATTGCACGAACAGAAGGCACTCGCCGGCGTGGCGGTTGATGTGGTGTTTGATAGCGTATCCGTTACTACGACGTACAAGAAGAAACTTGCAGAGCTTGGGATTATTTTCTGTTCCTTTTCGGAAGCAGTGCAAGAGCACCCGGAGTTGGTGAAGAAATATCTCGGCAGCGTGGTACCTCCGACCGATAATTTTTTTGCTTCGCTTAACTCAGCGGTGTTCACGGATGGTTCATTCTGCTTTATACCGAAGGGTACGAAGTGTCCGATGGATCTGAGTACCTACTTCCGTATCAATACTCAGGATTCGGGGCAATTTGAACGTACCCTAATCATTGCCGAAGAAGGCGCGTCGGTTTCGTACCTCGAAGGCTGTACCGCTCCCAAATTCGACACCAATCAACTGCACGCCGCGGTGGTGGAATTGATTGCGCTTGATAACGCCGAAATCAAGTATTCGACCGTGCAAAACTGGTATACGGGCGATGAGAACGGCGTTGGAGGAATTTACAACTTTGTGACCAAGCGCGGTTTGTGCAAGGGTGTCAATTCGAAAATTTCCTGGACCCAAGTGGAAACCGGTTCGGCGATTACCTGGAAATATCCTTCGTGTGTTTTACTGGGGGATAACTCCATAGGCGAGTTTTATTCGGTGGCGCTAACCAATCACAAACAGCAAGCGGACACGGGAACCAAAATGACGCATATCGGCAGGAACACCAGGAGCCGCATTATCAGCAAGGGCATTTCGGCCGGGCGTTCGATCAACAGTTACCGAGGCCAGGTGAAAATCGGACCGCGGGCGCAAAACGCTCGCAACTACTCGCAGTGTGATTCCATGCTTTTGGGTAGCGCCTGCAGCGCCAATACATTTCCTTATATCGACGTGCAGAACAATTCTGGGAAAGTGGAGCACGAAGCATCCACTTCGAAAATCGGCGAAGACCAATTGTTCTACTTCGCGCAGCGCGGCATCGGCGCGGAAGCAGCCGTTACCACTATCATCAACGGTTTTTGCAAGGATGTGTTCAACCAGCTGCCGATGGAATTCGCCGTCGAAGCCACTAAATTACTTGGTCTCAAGCTGGAAGGAAGCGTGGGATGAGCAAGAACACGGTTCTGCTTGAAGTCCGAAATTTGTCCGCCCAGGTCGCCGGCAAAGAGATTCTTAAAGGAATTGATCTCACTGTGGAAACCGGCGAAGTGCACGCCATCATGGGACCGAATGGCTCCGGGAAAAGCACTTTTGCCAAGGTGCTGGCAGGGCACGCCGATTACACGGTGACCGGAGGCGAAGTGCTGTATCAGGGAAAAAATCTCCTGGATATGCCCCCGGAAGCACGCTCGCGAGCGGGAGTGTTTCTCGCGTTCCAGTATCCGGTCGAAATCCCGGGGGTGAGCAACAGCGCTTTCCTGCGCTTGGCGTACAACACGATGCAGGCCGCGCGCGGCGGCGAAGAACTTGACCCTCTGGAATTTGACGACTTTGTGAGGGAAAAAATCAAGCTCGTGGGAATGGATCCAAGTTTTCTCGACCGCAGCGTCAATGCAGGATTTTCGGGGGGCGAGAAAAAACGCAACGAGATCGTACAAATGGCGGTACTCGACCCCAAGCTTGCCGTGCTTGATGAGACTGATTCAGGGCTCGATATTGACGCTTTGAAAATTGTGGCGAGCGGTGTGAACCACCTCATGAGGCCGGAAAATGCGATTATCGTGGTAACGCATTACCAGCGCCTGCTGAACTATATCGTGCCCGACTACGTGCATGTCATGGAAAGCGGGCAAATTGTCAAGACCGGCGGCAAGGACCTTGCGTCGGAACTCGAGAAGCGCGGCTACGATTGGGTACGCGCCGAATTCGACGCGACCCGAGCCGCAGCCTGAGTGTAGCTATGGAACTCGTCACTCGCGGCGCGAAAGACCGCTTTTTCGAGAGCCTGTTACTTGGGCAACCTGCGGCCAGCCCGCTTGGCTGGCTGAATCAAATTCGCAGTGCGGCGACGGAACGCGCCAATGCGCTCACCGTTCCCAGCACGCGGGACGAAGACTGGCGCTTTACCGATCCCTCACCGCTGTTTAAATTTTCATTCCAGCCGGCGCGTGGCATGTCGCGGCTTGCGCAAGCAGACATTCAGCGCTTTGTCATTCCCGAAGCTTCTTCCGACCGCTTGGTTTTTATCGATGGCGTGTATGCGGCAGGGCTTTCCACACACTGCGGTCACGAACACGGAATTCAGGTAACGAGCCTGGAGCAAGGTCTGTCATCGCACGGCGAAATGTTGCAGCAGCATCTTGCGCGCCATGCCGAATTTCAAAACGATGTATTTTGCGCGCTCAACACCAGCTTTTTGCGCGATGGCGCATTGATCGTGATCGACGCGGATGTTGTGCACCCCACCCCCATACATTTGCTGTTTATCGCGACCAAAGCGGAAGCCGTGGTTTACCCGCGTTTACTGGCGGTGGCCGAGCCCGGGAGTGGATGCACGCTGGTCGAGCAATATATTAGCGTTGCAGAAGACGTTTATTTTAATAATGCAGTGGCTGAGATCATTATCGGCGAACGTGCCCGCGTCCAGCACATCAAGCTGCAGCACGAGAGCCGTGCCGCCTTTCATATCGCGCAATGCGCGGTAACGCTGGCGCGGGATTCTGAATACTATTCCGATACCGTCACTTTAGGCGCGCGGTTTTCGCGACATAACCTGTGTGTGTTGCAGAGCGCAGAAGGCGGGCGCTGTTCGCTCGACGGGCTTGCTCTGATTTCAGGCCGTCAACTTGCGGACACGCATACATTTATGGACCACGCAAAGCCCGCCGGCTACAGCCGCCAGCTGCACAAGTGTATTGTGGATGATGCCGGGCACGCGGTGTTCAACGGCAAAGTTTTGGTGCGCGAAGGTGCGCAGCGTTCGGATTCGGCACAATCCAGCCGCAACTTGCTGCTTTCGGAAAAGGCACATGTGGATACTAAACCGCAGCTGGAAATTTTCGCAGACGATGTGAAATGTACTCACGGGGCAACGGTGGGGCAACTTGATGCCGACGAAGTGTTTTATCTTAGAAGTCGCGGACTGGATGAGAGAGGTGCGCGCAGCCTTTTGACATACGCTTTTGCGGCGGAGATCATAGACAAAATTCCGGTCGCTTCGTTGGCACGGCAATTGCGGCACACGGCGATGGAAAAAATACAGTTAAGAGACAGATTATGAACAAGGCCAGCTCCGTACTGAGTGAAAAAATGGTCGCCGCGTCGCTGGACGTGGCGCATATCCGATCGGAGTTCCCGATTCTTGCGCGGCTTATAAACGGCAAGCCACTGGTATATCTGGACAACGCAGCGAGCAGCCAGATGCCGCAGCCCGTTATCGACCGCTTGGTACGGTATCAGACCCAGGAGCACGCCAACATCCACCGTGCGGTGCACACCCTGAGCGAGCACGCCACGGCGGAATACGAAGAAGCGCGGCGCAAGGCGCAGCGCTTTATCAACGCGAAGGACGAACACGAAATCATCTTTACGCGCGGCACTACCGAAAGCATCAATCTGGTGATGCAGGGCTATGGCCGCGCCTTCATCCAAGCCGGCGATGAGATTATCCTCACGGAACTCGAGCACCATTCCAACATTGTGCCGTGGCAGATGCTGTGTGAAGAAAAAGGAGCGAAGCTGCGCGTCGCACCGATCAGCGATACAGGCGAAATTCTGCTGGATGAATATCAGAAGCTGTTTAACGAACGCAGCAAATTCGCGGCGCTTTCGCATGTTTCAAATGCTCTGGGCACGGTCAATCCGGTGCGCGAAATGATTGCTACTGCGCATCAGCGAGGTGTTCCGGTGCTGCTTGACGGAGCGCAGGCAGCGCCGCATCTCAAAATTGATGTGCAGGCGCTCGATTGCGATTTTTACGCTTTTTCCGGCCATAAAATATGCGGGCCGACAGGCATCGGCGTGCTTTACGGCAAGCGCGCGCTATTAGAGAAAATGCGGCCTTTCCAGGGTGGCGGCGACATGATATTGAGCGTCACCTTCGAAAAAACCACCTACAATTCTGTTCCCTTCAAGTTCGAGGCCGGCACTCCGCCGATCGCTGCCACAATCGGCATGGGCTCGGCCATGGATTATCTTAGCAGCATTGGCTTCGAACGCATCGGCGGGCACGAGACCGATTTGCTCAACTACGCAACGCAACAAATCGGCCTGATGCAAGGCGTGCGAATTATCGGGACTGCAAAGCATAAGGCAGCGGTGCTGTCTTTCATGGTTGAAGGCGTGCATCCGCACGATGTAGGCACAATATTGAATGAAGACGGGATTGCGATTCGCACCGGTCATCACTGCGCGCAACCGGTAATGCGGCGCTTTGGGGTACCGGCCACCGCGCGCGCTTCGTTCGCGTTTTACAATACTTTTGAAGAGGTAGATGCGCTGGTTGCGGGCATTAAAAAGGTGCAAAGGATGTTTGCATAATGCAAAACTGCGGATTTTGTCTTGATACGTCGTTGCGGCTCGTTTCCGGTGCTCACATGCTTAAATATGCATGCTCCGCTGCTCAACTTCGCCGCGCCTTCTCTCAAGTCAAACTTCTTGTTTTGCTTAGGGCCTGATTATGACTGATGTTAAAAACTTATATCAGGAAGTTATCCTGGACCATAACAGGAAGCCGCGCAACTTCGGCACGTTGGACAATCCAAGCCACACGGCCGAAGGATTGAATCCGTTGTGCGGCGATCACATTTTCGTTTCGTTGCGCGTTCGCGGCGACACGGTTGAAGACATCGCTTTCCGCGGTGAAGGCTGTGCCATTTGCAAGGCGTCTACCTCGATGATGACTGCCAGCGTAAAGGGAAAAACCGTGGAACAGGCGCAGACGATAGTGCAGGAATTCCGCGACATGGCGACCGGCAAGCTGGATGTGAAAAAACAACCGAATCACCTCGGGCGGCTTGCAGTGTTTGAAGGAGTGAAAGACCTGCCCTCAAGGGTAAAATGCGCGATTCTCCCCTGGCATACCTTGCACGCAGCCTTGCATTCAGTTCCGACGACGACGACCGAAAACGAAGAAGAGCCGATGAAAGCCGCCGGGGTCAGCATATAACAGAGAATTGCCATGCCCAAAATAGCGGAGATCGAAAGCACCCCCAATCCCAACGCCATGAAATTTATCTTGCGCGAGCCGCTTACGTACGGAGTGACGCGCTCTTATGACAGCGCGGCGCAAGCCAAAGATGACCCGCTCGCTGCGGCGCTATTTGCCATTCCCCATGTTACCAATGTTTTTTATGTCGACCAATGGCTTACCGTAACCCAGGATGGACAGGCGAATTGGCAGGAACTGCTGAAACAGCTTGCCGTGCCGATCCGCACTGCGAGCGCTGAAGCCCAGTTACATTCCCAGGCTGCGCCTGCCGAAAATGAAGCGGGTGTGGCCCTGAGCATTGAGGACACACTGCGGCTGGCGCAAATCAACGAGCTTCTCGATCAGCAAATCCGGCCTTATCTCCAGGGTGACGGCGGTGACCTCAAGGTGCTGAAACTGGAAGGCAACACGCTTACCATTCATTATCAGGGCGCGTGCGGCAGTTGCCCGACTTCACTCGCTGGCACCTTGTCCGCAGTGGAAAATTTGGTGCGGACCATTGATCCCGATATACAGCTGGTGGCGGTTTAATGGCGGAATGGGTTGCCGTGTCGCGGGTTGACGAATTGCTTCC